>JAFGIC010000394.1 GCA_016929815.1 Deltaproteobacteria bacterium | reverse complement strand
GCCCCAACATAAGATCGGCTATCTGTCGATTAGCCTCCAGACCTGTAATTTCCTTTGCATTGTTGAATAATCCAAGGAGAATATCAGACCCTCCGCCTGCGCCCACGACCAGCGCTTTCTTTTGGTCTCTGATATGATATGGAAGAGCAATAGATGTATAGTCAAGACATCCCAATTCCTTAGTATCACCGGAAAATGATGTAATGGGACTCAGGCCGTCCGCGTCGATAAAAATGGCCTTTTGTGCGGGTATATTAGCTTCGCCTGCTTCCGGTTTTAGACCGAAATTAAGGCTCAGGCCAGGAAAATGACGTATCTGCGCGCTTTCCACAACATCAATAATTCCCATGGGACTATACCTGCTTGCCTCTATGCGGGCATCCGGCAATGATAAAGTCATGGGGAGGGCCTTTGCACTATGGATTTTGGGATTGGCTGGAATCAAAAAATTTGTAATGACAAGAATAGAACCCGCTATCAATAAAATCCCTATCCCGAATATAGGTCGAGATATTTTTTTACAGCACCCAATAGCGCTGATCAGAATGACAAAACCAAGAAAGGGGAGAAGCGTCCACGGAGGCCCTGAATATAAGGCCGGCAAAATTATCAGCGCTCCTAATCCAGCTCCCAGAAGATCGATGGCATACATTCTATGAGCTTTTTCAGCCGTACTTGTCAGGATAATGCCAATAATACTGCCTGCCAACAGAAATGGAATTGACATGAGGAAGTAATTGACCCACATGAGGATCCATTGAACCGGCTGCCAGATGATCTGAAGCGGATCTAATCCTATTTTCTGAGAAAGGCTGAAGCATAAAGGGAAAGATATGGACGTGGTTGCGGCAAGGATTATCAGCCAGTAATACAGATCTCTTTTTATCCAATTATAAGTGAGGAATAAGATAGATCCTGAGGCGCCAAATCCCAACAGAGCCATACTGATAACCATATAGGCAAAGTGATACCACATGCTTATGGAGAGCAGGCGCATAAGTACTATTTCATAAGCAAGGACAGACATTGATGTTGCTGCAAGCAGTATGGTTGAAGAGAGTGAGGGGGATACAGAGGAAAAGGATTCTTCCATTTATCGCAAGGCCCTTGTAAGGGGAACGAATCGAACAGGAATCGTTTTTCTCATACGGATCTCACCGGAAGATGTCTTTTCGACCATAGTAAGATACTGAACAGCGTATTGCGCGCCCACCGGAATGCACATCTTACCGCCAGGTTTAAGTTGTTTTAGTAAGGGAGGGGGCACCAATGTCGCAGCACAGGTGACGATAATTCGATCAAAAGGTCCATGTTCTTCCCATCCATAATAACCATCAGCTACCTTAACATGGACATTCTCATATTGAAGACGTTTCAATCTGTCTTCTGCCTGAGCTCCCAGTGCTTTCACGATTTCAATGGTGTAAACATCCCTTACCAGTAAAGATAGGACAGCAGCCTGATATCCCGAACCTGTTCCCACTTCTAGAACCCTGTGGTCTGGCTCTATTTTCAGCATTTCCGTCATAAGTGCAACGATGTAGGGCTGGGATATTGTTTGGCCATAACCGATGGGTAAGGGATAATCCCCGTAGGCCGATGCGGCTTGGCTGGTTGAAACAAAGAGATGTCTAGGGACTTTTAGCATCGCGGAGAGGACTTTTTCATCCTTGACCGGGTCACGGTAATCGGGCGGATGAGATATCTGTTCCTTCACCATTTTATGGCGAAGGTTATCAAAAACAGAGTCTTCCTTACCTTCTCCCCCGGCATGGGCAGGCATAATCCGGCTTATGAAACACAGGGTGAAGATCGACACCATAAGGAAACATATTCGGGGATATATGAAACGTATGGACATCGGGGACTCCGGGATGTCAAGAGAAAAAATGTGTTGCCTTCGCTGGGGGAAACGATAACCCGAATAAATTCTGGTGTAAACCTTTTTATTTTCCATTGTTTTTCACAGGTTTCAGGATCCGAAATCGGCTTCTTGGAGTTTACAGTAGTCAGTGTAGGCACACACGTGGTCGGCAAAACCAACGCCGGCCTCTTCATATAGACTGTAGGCGGCATCGACACCCTCCTGTTTTAGGATGTCTATTTCATCCTCGTAGCGCACCGATGCAACGATCTGGCCCTGGTAACCTCTATGCTTCATCTGTTGAATCGCGAAAATACTTGCATTGATATCAGATAGAGCCAACATTACAACTTGCACCCGGCTTCTCGCAGGATCCACCCGTTGCCAAAAATCACTGTCTTCGGCATCGCCATAAATTACATTTCTTCCTTGTTTTCGATGCTGCTCTACCGTTTCATTACTGAAATCCAGACCGATTACCACATTGCCGTAACGACGTCTCATTTCGTTGTATGCACTTGTTCCTACGCCCCCCATGCCAAATATCACAATTTCAGCCTCTCCGGTTTCTATGAACTCATCTTCAGGTAGGCGTTTTGCCGTTTCAAGATGCTTTAGGAACTCTGAGGCATATGCGTAAATGTTGTGAGCGGCAGAATTCAACTGCGCTGCCCCTATGAACGTTATCGAGAGTGCAATAGCGATGATAACAAGCCAATCGCTACTCATCCATCCGTTTGCCATACCGATGGACCCAACAATCAGACCGAACTCACTGTAATTGGCAAGGCCGAGAGATGTGAGCATCGATGTCCTTGCACGAAGCCTAAATCGAGTTAGGATTATGAAAAACAGTGCTGACTTGAACAGCATTGCAAGCGCCAGCAGAAGTGCAATCGATATGCCCAACAGCGACGGTGCGCCTGAAATGCCAATATTTAAGAAGAATCCGACAAGTAATAGATCTTTAAATCCAAGCAATCTATCAGCCAGTTCTGTCGCTTTGGGATTATTGGCCAAGAGCATACCAAACACAAGCGCCCCCAGATCGCCTTTTAAATCGACCATTTCAAAGCTACTATACCCAGCAGTAGTCATCAGTATGCCAAACAGCACCAGAAGCTCTCCATGACCGCATTGAGCCATAAATTTAGCCAGCAGTGGTCTGACGAGAACAAGCAATACCAAGAGAGCTGCCGCCCAAGGAGAGGGGAGTTTTCCGGTAGAGGCCGATAGAAAGACAACCGCAATAATGTCCTGCATGATCAAGATACCGATTGCTGCAGCAGCATGGCGAGAAGCCATCTCTTTTTTATTTTCAAGTACTTTTACAGCAAAAACTGTACTCGAAAAACTCAGGGCGAACGCTATAAGTATTGCAGTTTGCCAACTTAGATTTTGAAAAAGAGGAATTTTTGCAATACCAAGAAGCCAGATCCCGAGTCCGAAAACCGCAACGGTAATAAGCATGTGGATTGTTGTACCGGCCCATACTTCAGGTCTGGCAAGGCTTTTCATCTTCAGCTTAAGTCCAATGGTAAAAAGTAGCAGTGTAACTCCGATATCTGCAATTTTTCCAAGTAATGCGCCGCCTTCAACACCGAGTCCGTTAAGGACAAAACCGGCAACGAGATATCCTACAAGGGGTGGCAGACCGACTTTGCCGGATGCGGCGCCAAATATAAAAGCGGCAAGAACCCAAAATGGATCCATAATTGGGACTCCTCCTTGAATAGTATTTTCTAAAGACAGGAAAGGAACTGATATTAAAGCTTTGTAAAATCTGAGCTTATATCGACAATTATATGATTTTATTATGTAATCTGCAACACCAAAGTCTAAAAAGAGATATCAGTCG
>JAFGIC010000393.1 GCA_016929815.1 Deltaproteobacteria bacterium | reverse complement strand
TTGATCACCGAAGCAATCGCCACGCCCTGCTTTCTTGACTTGAGGAAATCGTATTTACGGAGAAGGTCTTTTTCTATAACCGATGCCAGTTCCCCTCTTTTCTTTTCAAGAACCCTGGATTCATTATTGAGTGTATCGAGTTCCTGCTCTATCCTTTTTTTATCAAGGTCAAAAATTTTCTGGAGTCTTTCAATCTCATTCTTATTCCCCAGACATTTTTTTTCGCACTTCTCGATCTCTTCCATAAGTTCGATAATCCCGTCTTCAACCCTTGCCTTTTCCCTTTCCAGGTCTTCAATCTCTTTCAGCGCCGCGGTGTATTCCTTGTTGGATTTGATGTTGCTGAGTTTTACCTGGCTTTTTTCTTTTCTGGAATCAAATTCCTGGGCCGCCTGTTCCGAGGTTCTCCTTTCCTTTTTCAGGGATTCAAGCCTGTCGGTATCGGCATGGAAGGCTGATTTCAGGGAATTCAGCTCGTCCTCCATTTTCTGTATCTTTGCCGGGCAGTCCTTTTTCAGGGATTCGAGCCTGGATATCTTGTTGTCACAGTCCTGAAGCCGTATCAGGCCTATTAATTTTTCCTTCAATTTACCGTTCTCCTTTGTTCTATAATTTACACCTTACACCGTATATCCTAGACCTTATACCTTTTGCCCTGAGCCTTATGCCTTTCTTCCCACATACGTCATAGGCGCCGACTCATCCTTGAAGATTTCAACGATTATATCCCAGCCCCTTTCATTGAACTTGTCCCTTAGAAAATCTGCGAAGGCGAGCATGGCGGCCCTCTCCATATTGAAATGCCCTGCATCGATAAGTGCAAGTCCCAGTGACCTGGCCGTCAGCGCCTCATGATGTCTCACGTCCCCTGTCACATAAAGATCGGCACCCTTTCCGGATGCGTGCGACAATTCGGAACCGCCTGAGCCTCCCAGTACGGCAACCCTTTTTATTTCTCTGTCCGGATCTCCAAGGACCATTAATCCCGTCGAACCGATTACATCCATGATATTCCGTGCTATCGCGGTAAGAGTCATCGGCACAGAGAGGTTTCCTACACGGCCCATACCGTCAAGGCTTTTACCGGAGCCGTTCTTTTCAATAAGCGCTTCCGTATTTTGAAGGCCGATCATACTCGCCAGGATGTCGTTTATCCCGTCCTTTGCCGCATCAAGATTTGTATGAGCGGCTACGATAGAGATCCTTGATGTTAAAGCCTCTGCAATGACATCGCCGGGGTAGATGTCGGGGTCAATTCTTTTAATGCCGCTGAATATAAGGGGGTGATGGGTAAGCAGCAGCTGCGCCCCGGTTTCACCTGCCTTTCGCAAGGCCTCAATAGACGGGTCAAGGGATATAAAGACCTTTTTAATTACATCCGAAACAAAGCCGACCTGAAGCCCCGGGTTATCCCACTCCTCGGCCCCGGAAAAGGGCGCTATTTCGTCGAGCATGTTCAGTATGTCCTTAAGAAGAGGCGTCATGTTGACTCCTCATAAAAAAAGGGCGCACCTTGTAGTGATGCGCCCTTTTCCCGGATCAGGGGGTCTGAATGAAAAACATGCAATTCTTTGTAAGTTTTTTTTATATCCATTATTAAAAATATTATCTGATGGGCCCACCAGGATTCGAACCTGGGACCGACCGGTTATGAGCCGGTGGCTCTACCAGCTGAGCTATAGGCCCGTTTTTTAAAAAATATAACATGCAATCGGAATAGATATTTGTCAAGAGAAAACTTCTTTCTCTATCTTTCCAGGAAGCTTTTCAACTTCCTGCTTCTGCTTGGATGCCTTAATTTTCTCAGGGCCTTCGCTTCTATCTGCCTGATCCTCTCCCTTGTGACATTAAAATCGCGCCCGACTTCCTCAAGGGTGTGATCGGATTTTTCTCCGATGCCGAACCTCATCCTGAGCACCTTCTCCTCCCTTGGAGTGAGCGAGGTAAGGACCTTTCGCGTCTGCTCCCCAAGGCTGTAGTTGATTACTGCATCGCCCGGGGAAATAATCTTCTTGTCTTCAATAAAATCGCCAAGATGGCTGTCTTCCTCTTCTCCTATGGGGGTTTCCAGGGATATGGGCTCCTTGGCTATCTTTAAAACCTTTCTTACCTTATCAAGGGGGAATTCCATCTTTTCGGCTATCTCTTCAGGGGTCGGCTCCCTTCCATGCTCCTGAACAAGATACCTGGATGTGCGGATAAGTTTATTTATGGTTTCTATCATGTGCACGGGGATGCGTATGGTCCTTGCCTGGTCGGCTATTGCCCTTGTGATGGCCTGACGGATCCACCAGGTGGCGTAAGTGCTGAACTTATATCCCCTCTGATATTCAAACTTTTCAACGGCCTTCATCAGCCCGATATTGCCCTCCTGAATCAAATCAAGGAATTGCAGACCCCTGTTTGTATATTTCTTGGCAATGCTTACAACCAGCCGCAGGTTTGCCTGGATAAGCTCCTGTTTGGCGGCCTTGGATTTCTCAATGCTGCTTGTAACCTTTGTCAGCGTCTCCTTTAATTCGCTGCAAGTCATGTTGGTATGATCTTTTATTTCCTTGATATATTTTTGAGTCTTGATAATCTCAGTATTGAAGGCTATCAGGTCTTCCTTTTTTATCTTCAGACTTGTTACAAGATCATCATCCTTTGCCTTTTTCGGGATCCTGGCAATGCACTCTTTTAAATGCTTCGGTGATTTTGCACCGGATTTTGAAACACAGGTTGCTAACGATTTCTCGGCCTTTTCGATTTTTATGATGGTATCCCTAAGCTTTTCCCCCATATTATCCATCTGGCCCTTATCGAGCTTAAAGGAACTTATCAGCTCGGCGATCTTTTCGCTGTTTTTATTCATTTTCGCGTGCAGGGTCTTTTTTCTTGCAGCCAGGCAGCTCTTTTTTGTTGCCTCTCGTCTGTAATCGCAGTAACCCTTATAAAGGACGCCTATCTCATCAATGACCTTTAAGAGATGTTCCTTTTTTTCAAGAAGCTGGGTGTGGCCCTCTTCATAGTCGGGATCGTTGATGATATTTTTAAATTTTACCTCGCCTTTTTTAAGGCCCTCGCCGAGTTCAATGATATAATCCACTCCGATACAGCACCTCAGCAAGAGATTAAGAGATTCCTTTTCACCCTCTTCTATCCTTTTTGCTATATCCACCTCTCCTTCCCTTGTCAGCAGGGAGATAGATCCCATTTCTTTAAGGTACATCTTCACAGGGTCGGAGACCTTTGTCCCCGTATCCATGAGATCGGCACGGAAATCGTCTTTGTCTTCAATCTCTTTTTCCTTCTTTTTTGTGACTTTTTTTGCATGCTCGATGTCTTTTCTTGACGCTTCATCAATCACCATGATGTCCAGATCTTCAAACATCATCATTACATCATCAATATGATCCGAGGAGATAACGTCCTCCGGCAGGTCATCATTTAATTCTTCATAGGTTATGTAACCCTTATCTTTACCGATATCTATCAATCTCTTGAGATTTGTCATATCAGTTTTGTTGGCCATTATTTTCCTCCTGAGGTTTCTTTTTTCTTTTTTCTTCATTGAAATCCCGGGTACCCTGGTTTTACTAATACTGTTAGAATATAATCATTTACTGATCCATGTCTTACCGGGATCAGGGTTATTTATCTACTTTTTAAGTGTTTGATATATTTTCTATTTTTACTTGCTGTTCCCGGTCTTGCCGGAATCAATCTTTGAAAATTTATTTAATGCCCTGTCCTGTTCGGTTTTCATCTTCAGGATCAGGTTTTTTTTCTCCAGATCATTTCCTGTTTTTCTGGAGGAATCGGATATCATAATTCCCTTTGCCTTGAATTCAAACTCCTTCAGCGCCAGCTCCACTTCACTCCGATCTCGATATTTGGAAGCGGACAAGAGGGTTTCCCTGTATCTTTCCCTGGCGGCGGTGTCTTCGATCCGTTCAACCATGGCATCAGGTGCGTGCTCAGTTTCATCCCCGGACACGATACACAAGGAATCAAATATCTTCATAATAATCGGATCTGAAAGCAGAAGCCTGCAGCCGATTTCCATCAACCTGCCTGCGGTATCGGGAAAATGCGCAAGGAGGTTCAGGATGGACAGCTCATCAAGATTCGGCACAACGATGCCTGATAGCCTTTTTTTCAACCTGTTTTCCTGCTCATCGCCCCGGGCTGACGGCGCGTTATTTTTTAATTCACCTAAGATTATGCTCTCGGGTATATGGCTTTTTTCAGAAAGCCTCCTGACATAGAGCAACCGCTTGGACTCGCTGTTGACCTCGGACAATACCGGAAGCGTCTCCTTCAGGATTCCCACCTGGTCTTCGATGCTCTCATCGCGCCGTGACAGCTTCAGGTCAAGATAAAATTCAAAAATCGGCACTGATTTTTCAAGATACTCCAGAAAACCCTGAAGACCCCTGCTGTTCATGAAGGTGTCAGGATCATCCCCTTCCGGCAGCACAATTACCTTTGCCGTCATGTCTTCATTAATAAAGAGCGGGAGGCTTTTTAAAGTGGCGCCTTTGCCCGCTGCATCCGAATCAAAGACCACCATGGCTTCCTTGGCATAGCCTTTTAACTTTCTGACATGCTCCTTTGTCAGCGCGGTGCCCAGTGTAGCCACGGCCTCATTGAAGCCATGCTTTTTCATGGCAATGACGTCGGTATATCCCTCCACTATCACTACGCGTCCGCTTTCCCTTATGCCCTGGTATGCCGAATGCAGGCCGTATAATAATTCGCCCTTGTGAAATACAGGGGTCTCAGGGGTGTTAAGATATTTCGGCAGGGACTTATCGGTCACTCTTGCACCGAAACCGGCCACCTGTTTTCTAATATTATGGATCGGAAAGATGACCCGTCCCCTGAATCGATCGTAATATCCCCTGTCTTTAGAGATTATAAGGCCTGCCTGCGCGGCCCTTTGAAGATCTGCCTTTTTCCCCTTCAGGAAATTTGTAAGACCGTTCCATTCAGGGGGGGCAAAGCCCAGCAGGAATTCTTCGGCAATCTCACTGTTGATGGATCGTTTTTTCAGGTATTCCCTTCCCGGCGCTCCTTTTTCACTCTTCAGGAGTATCTGATTATAATAACCTGCTGCGAGACTGTTTAACTCGAATATTGCCTCCTCAAGTTCTTTTTCTTTTTTCCTGGCCGGGGTCATTTCGTCTTCAGGCAGGGCGATATGGTATTTTTCCGCGAGTTCCCTCATTGCCTGAGGGAAAGATACCTTGTGATATTCCATCCAGAAGGCAAATACATCGCCGCCCTTCTTACACCCGAAACAGTGAAACATCTGCTTTGACCGGTTCACCGTAAGGGATGGATCCTTGTCCCCGTGAAAGGGGCAAAGGCCTATATAGTTCTGCCCCGCCTTTTTAAGCTGAACATACTGGCCTATAACCTCAACGATATCCGCTGTTCTTTTTATCTCCTCCTTGGCTGATTGGTAAGCTTCCATTAAATCATCATCCAGGATATGCAGTTATCCCACCGGCTGAGACCTGTGCCCTCAAAAGCAAAAAACCCCTTCACCCAAGAAGGAGTTTTTGCACGAAAAATATATGATTTCATTAAGGCTAACCTAAAAGTCTCTTTGCAATTTCATTTACTTCCCTGCCCTGCGCCCTTCCGGCCATTTTAACCATTGCCGCCTTCATTACCTTTCCCAGGTCCTTTGGGCCCCGGGCCGACAATTCGGAAACGGTTTCACTCAGTATGGCCTCAATCTCCTCGGTGCTGAGCTGTTTCGGCAGATAACGGGACATGATCTCTATCTCCTTTTCTTCCTTGGCCGCGAGATCTTCTCGTCCGCCCTGCCTGAATTCCTTCACGGAGTCTGTCGCTCTCCTGATAAGGGAGGAGATAATTGAGCATATCTCATCATCATCCAGTTTGTCCCTCTTTTCCACCTGCCTGTTCTTGATCGCCGCCTTTAAAAACCTGATGCAGGACAAACGAGACTCGTCCTTGGACTTCATTGCATTTTTCATGTCTTCATTGATTTGTTCTTCCAGGGTCATGTTAAGGCCTCGAGGATTAATCGTCGGAATTTCGTAAATATATAAACATAAAGGTATTATTTCAATTGTCAAGAGAAATTTTCTTGTGATTTTGTAATTTTTATGGCTTCATTCAGGGACATGGTCCCTTCATAAAGGGCCTTGCCTGTTATCATCCCTATTACTCCAAACTGCTCCAGCATCAGAAGGTTTTTGACGTCCTCTTTTCCGGATATCCCTCCGGATGCTATAACCGGAATAGAAGTCGCCTCGGCAAGTTCCCTGGTGGCGTCAATGTTGGGGCCTGATATCATTCCGTCCCTCTGGATATCTGTGTATATAATTGCCCATATGCCTGCGGATTCATATCTCTTTGCCATATCAACAGGTGTAATATCGGTTTTTTCAATCCAGCCTTCTACGGCAACGAGGCCTTTGCTGGCGTCAATGCCCAGTATTATCCTGCCCGGGAACTGTCTGCATGCATCTGAAACAAGTTCCGGGTCCTTATAGGCGATAGTCCCAAGTATGACCTGGCTGATGCCCAGATCCAGATAGGCCTTGATGGTATCCATGTCCCTGATACCTCCTCCCAGCTCAATCGGAACCGGGACGGAATCCACTATCTTTCTGATTGTTTTACCGTTGACCGGCCTGCCCTGAACGGCTCCGTCGAGGTCCACAATGTGGATGCGCTCTGCGCCCTCCCTGTGCCATTTTAAGGCCGCCTCTTCGGGAAATTCAGAATAGACCGTTTCATCGGACATCCTTCCCTGTTTTAGCCGGACGCAGCGTCCGTTTTTTAAGTCTATTGCGGGTATTACAATCAATTCTCGGCCCCTTTCTCTTTCTTCATGAATGTAAAAAGATCATCAGTCAGCTCGTTCAGGCCCAGTTCTGCCAGGCCTTCAGCCGTCATCCACTTGCCTTTTCCTTTGAAGAATGTTTTTATGTCCAGGAGATTATCGCTTAAAGATCTCTGTGTCTTGCTGAATCTTCCCTCCCACAGGATAGAGCCGTTATCAGGGCTGACCAGGCGAAGATCGAAGAAAACGGAGGCCGGACTCTTGACTGCGTAATCAGACCCCTCTCTGTCCTTCCATCTGTATAAATACCCTGTTAAAGCCGCATCAGCCTGCAATTCGAGTGCGATCCTTCCGGCGATTTCGTCATTGCCGAGCCCTGGTTCGGAGATATCGATCCCTGCCTTGGCTTCACGGACGCTATCAGGCCCGACCAGTTCATACCCTTCATATTTGCCGGAAGCTTCCAACAGCATTGATGTCATATAATAGGATTTTTCAAGGAGCGCGGTTTCGGATGAGATCTCATGTGTCTTATCGCCCTGATAAACCGCGGGTTCAAAACCCATAATCGCTATCCTTTTAATGTTATAGGCCGCCGATTTTACTCCCTGCGGGCCTGGCTGCATATGTTCACATGCAGGGATCGGCAGTAATAAAAGGCTTAGGACCAGAAGGACCGGTTTGATCGGATTTTTTTGCGGTTTATTTTTCATTTATGCGCCGGATGTCTCTTAAAGCATCCCCTTTGTAGAAGGAACATCCCCCTGGAGCCTTTTCTCAATGGAGACAGCCGTGTCCAGCGCCCTTCCGAATGCCTTGAATATGGCCTCGCTCGCATGATGGGGATCTTTGCCGGATACAAGGTCAATGTGCATGGTTATGCCTGAATGATTTGTCAGAGCCCGGAAAAATTCCCTTATAAGTCCCGTGTCAAAGTTGCCTGTCTTCCTGTTTTTAAGGGAGACGCGATAGGCAAGGTATGGGCGGTTGCATATGTCTATCACGACGCTGGCTAAGGACTCGTCCATGGGCACGATCGCATGACCGTATCTGGTTATCCCTTTTCTTTCCCCTAAGGCCTTGCTGATGGCATCTCCAAGGCATATGCCAAGGTCCTCCACGGTATGGTGGTAATCTATTTCTATGTCGCCCTTGGCAATAATCTTGACATCCATGAAACCATGGGCGGCCATAAGATCCAGCATATGATCAACAAAAGGGATCCCGGTGTTAATATCCGACTTTCCCTTGCCGTCCAGGTTGAGATTAAGCTGTATGTCGGTTTCTTTTGTCTTCCTGATTATTTTTGCCTTTCTCTCCATCTTTTCCCCCACCCTGATAGGATAAAAATTTGTATTTTAAACATCCGATTAAAAATGCAGTCATGCCGCATAAAACAGTAAAAGCCTTAAAGGCTTAAAAGAATAACTATGTCTTGATGTTAATTTTTTCAAATGAACGGATATATAAAATTGCCGTCATGGTGGAGATGATCGGGATCGAACCGACGGCCTGTACGTTGCGAACGTACCGCTCTCCCAGCTGAGCTACATCCCCACATCAGGTCCTGTAATTTTAAAAATGTATTCAAAGAGATTGTGCGGCGCAATAAAAAAATATATACTGATAATATCTTTGAAAAAGAGTTTCGATTATAGAGTCTTTTATTTCGATAATCAAGGAATTTTTGTTTTTAAAGGGGCGTATAAATCGCCAGATTTTTCCATATATAACAAAATCCATCTTATTGAAAGAAGTTGTTTTCAGTATCTTTCAAGCAAATAAACACAACCCTTTAAAAGCATTTCAGGAGTAATGCTGTTTCTGCACTCCTCATCCCTGGCGCATGAGGTCTTATAACAACAGGCGCAGTCGAGCGGCGTCTGTATTATCACGTGTCTATTTCCTCGGGGACCGCTTCTCATGCCGTCGCTGGAACGATACAGAGAGACGGTCGGAGTGCCGACTGACGCGGCCAGGTGCACAGGTCCGGTATCTCCGCCGACGACAAGGTCAATTTTTTTTAACAGGGCGCAGAGTCCTTTTAAAGAATAGCCCTCCAGTATCCGCGTTCCAGGGCCGGTTGCTCGTGCAATAGTTGTTACAGTGTTTAATTCGATCCTATCGCCCCATGAATAAAGTATGTTTGCATCCGCATAGCGGGACAAAATCCTGCGGCCCAGTTCAATCCAGTTTGTATTCGTCCAGAGCTTTGTTTGCCAGGTAGTTCCGCAGTGAAATAAGACAATCGGTCCTTTTCTGAGGGTAGAAAGCAGTACCTCAGCATTTTTGTTGTCATCATGAGAGGTGGCGATGCTCGATTTCAAGCTTATTCCGTCAAAATTTCCTCCAAAGGGCGCTTTCACTATCTTCAAAATTTTATCGGTGATATGATGATCATCAGGATGCATGCTTATATGATATTTTGTGAAAAGGAGGTTAACGGATTCCTGCAGTTCTTCCCTTGTGAATCCAAATATCTCATTGCATTTTGTCTTGGAAGATATCATCCCGCTTTTTAGGTTTCCCTGGATATCAAAAACATAATCGTAAGCTTCTTCATGAAGTTGCCTGTAGAAATATATTATTTCTTTCCATGTGTCCGGCAGATAAAGTTTATTCCGCCAGATACGTGATCGGAACAGGAGGATCTTATTGAGAAGTGGATTGCCGTCAAGCAATTCCCTGTTGCATTCTTCCACAACCCAGTCGATTTTAATTCCCGGTGACACGCGATGTAGATAATCCAGCACAGGTAACGCGTGAAGGATATCGCCCAGGGCGGATGTCTTTACAATAAGCACTTTCATAAAAATTGTGACCTCATTATATCCTTTTAAAAGGTGTTTTCTGTGCTTTCATTGATCATTTTATATTTCAATGTCGCTGCGTTTACGGTATTCTTTAAAAAATATAAGATTGATGTAATGAAAAAGAATGGATCGATAAAATAATCCCAGAGGTTCACTGATTCAAGCAATTTGAGGTTATAGCTGATTATTGCGCAAAGCAGAATAAATGAAAAAGGATTCTTAAACAGGATTAATATTATATTTAGCGCCATGAGAACAATAAAAAGCCATGAAAAGGAAAAACCTTCCCGGTAGGGATCATAGGCGCCCAGTCCCAGTGCCATAGGGTATAAAAATAGTCCTGCGATAATTCCAAAAAACATGGCTGTCCTTACGGTTGGTTTATTAAATAAAGGCACATCATGGCCAAGGACATTATTTATTGTTTTATGAACAACTAAAAATAATAGAGGGATGCTGAAATTGCCGTTTACAGCCATTATCCATCCGGTAATTGTATGTTGACTAATCGGAATATACTGAAGGGCAGTTGCAGAGAGTAAAATAGCGAGGGATATGTATAATCCTGTCTGTTTTTTTGTAATGAATTTAAAGATCTCCTGAATGAGCCAGACAAACAAAATGATGGAGAACACCGTCAATACTATTTTATTCATTGTTTGTCTTTGCCTTTTTTTTAAGCCAAGCTTCATTGAATGTTATATATTTTATCCGGCTGCGATCAAATGTATATGCCATATGTATAATCCCATTGTTGCCGTAAATCATATATGGATAGGAAAACTCCTTGCTTTCCTCATTCTCAAGGACATGCAAAATATCCCAATCAGGTTTGTCGGGTCTCGAAATTGCAAGGCTTAGATTTTCCCGATTATTTCTTGAATTATTAAAGGCCATTAAGATCCTGTTGTCGGATAATCTAATGGCGCACAATGCACTATTGGGATTGGATATCCCTGTCCTGTGCTGCGCATTCCAATCTCTCCCTGATTCATGACTTTCAGACATGATAACTTCATGCCCTATTGAACAATCACGGAATAATGCAATTGCCTGTTTAGTTGAAACGGGCACGATTGAGGGCTGGATATATGAGGTGCCCCAGGTGACCCTGCTTTTGGTGTAAATAAAATCACCATCTTTATTTAATATTTTAAACCACAGGATCTCGGAAAATTTGCCTATGCATTCATGATATATTGGGATTGCATAAAGATTATTTTTTTCTTCACCGTCAATCCCACACAGAGATACGGGCCGGTTCCTTACCAACGTGCTTATATTCGCCAGAGGGCTTAAGGTAAGACGCCTGCTCTCTGTCCATCTCGATCCCATATCAGGTGAGTATTTCACGTTAAGAGAACTGCCTGACCACCCGCCTATGGAAACAGTAACATAGATCAACCACAATCCGTCCTGTTCATCAGTAAAGACAACGGGGTTTCCAATCTTTTTGATGTATCTTTTTAACTCCTTTGAAGCTGATTCGCGCGTAACAATTTTTCTTGGGGTGTTCCATTTATAGCCGTATGGGCCTTTTTTATTTCCCCTTGAAAAATAAATTGAAACATCCCTTGCTCCCTCACGGGAACCTCCATACCATACAGAAACCAGTGTGCCGTCGGAAAATTCGCTAATCGACGGAATATGAACCATGTTTTCATCAGTATCGTCATCAATGAAACAGCTTGAGAAGTGCGGAGATATATTTGTCTCCTTAAGTTCCTTTTTAAATTCACCCGCTGAAAACTCGTACCCCTCGTAAACAGGTTTGTTTGAACCCAAAATTATAGGTATAAGATATAAAAACAGGCAGGAAAATATCAATGATGACTTAATTATTATTTTATCACCCACATCCGCATCCCGTCATTTCAAGCTTATCAAAATCATAACAATGAAAGCTGCTCATTTTCTTGTCGAAACGGATTGTATTTAACAGATTCCTAAAGGTTTAGAGGATCAAACAGGTCTTGATGAGACCTTTATAAACCTTATTAAGCGGACACTTCATTTCGTTGAAGGCCGGAGTCCGGTATTTCCAATATATTCTGTACCCCGGCTTCCGCCTTCGCAAGACGCGACGTAGCGCCGCTCCAGCGCCACGTCGGTTCGCCGTAGTGACAGATGAAGGATTTAGGTAATGGTCTTTTTATATTAGTCTTTAAAAATGACTGGATTTATATAAATTGCCGTATGGTGGAGATGATCGGGATCGAAATTATGGCCTGTATGTTGCGGACATAACGTAACGCTTTCCCAGCTTAGCTACATCCCCGCGCTAACTTTCATAACACCTCAAAAACCCTCAAAGAGATTGTACGACAAACCAAAAAAATATATAATTATCAATATACATGAAAAGAAGACTTTTTAAGAATAAAAAGGAATTCGATTGTAAAGTCTTTTATAGTGATAATCAAGGAGATTCTATCTTTGAGGCCATGAAAATTCACAAGATTTTTGCAATATATAACAAAAACCTTGATTTTTAATAAAATTTAGATAATAAAAACCATTTATGCCCCCGTAGCTCAGGTGGATAGAGCACCAGATTCCTAATCTGGGTGCCGTGCGTTCGAGTCGCGCCGGGGGCACT
>JAFGIC010000392.1 GCA_016929815.1 Deltaproteobacteria bacterium | reverse complement strand
GGAGAGGCTTGCCAGGGCGGCGGAAGGCCCGCAGGCGGGCGGGGGAGGGGGCCCGGAAGGGATGCCGGGCGGCGGAGGACCGAACGTAATAACGGAGGATGCGATCCTGAAGTACAACAAGACCTGGGACCCTTACAATCCCCTGTTCAACGACAAGGAATATGCAATAAAGGCCGGTTACCCGGGCATTCCTGCATGGCCTTGCTTTCAGACCCCCAGGGCCGGGGGCGTTTCAGGGATACCCAAGAATATAGCGGACAAGTTTTACTATGCCAATGACGGGAGCGATGTACAGGTCTGGACCCATATATTTGCGGGAGACACCTTTACATCAGAGGGTGAAAAGGTTGTTTTCGAGGAGCTCACGGTCCCGGGCAGCGATCTCCGCATTTTCAAGATAGGCAGCTCCGCAAAGATGTTCAATCCTAAAGGCGAGCAGGTAGGCTGGGGATACGGCAACACCAGGGACGCATATAAAAAGATCCTGGAAGGCCCGAAACCCTCATTTTCAGAGAACATGTCGGAATGGGTGGCGGAATTTCCAAAGGCCCACTACACTACGGACGAGGAATGGGAGTATATATTTGAACTGTGGGATAAGGAACAGATCCGTGGTTCGCAGAAGCTCTACTGGGAGGATGTCAATGAGGGCGATGAGCCCACTTGGACCTGCTCCGGCCCCATTACCCACATGGACCTGATAGGCTGGAACGGAGGCAACCAGAACGGCCTGTTCATGCGCAATAACCGGGACAACAGGGATGTGCTCTTCAGGGATCAGTACGGACAGTATCTGAACGAGACGTCTATCCATTACGGGGGGAGGAATATACCCGGATCGCGCATGGTATTCTACAACAACACAGCCTGCCAGCACATGATAAGGATGATCACCAACTACATCGGAGACGCGGGGCTCGTAACCAGGATAAAATGGATGTTCAGGCAGCTCTTCCCCGAGATGCGGGTGGAACGGGCAGGGGGCGAGTTCCTGGACCTGGTACCCTACATGAAGGGTAAGGAGTGCACGGTACATGGCTCCGAGGGCGATACGGTAATTGCAAAGGGCTATGTAACCAAGAAGTATGTAAATGATAGGGGTGAAAACACGATTGACCTTACATGCTGGGGCGAGACACTGGACAACCGCATAATCCAGGTAGTAGCGGCATCGGCCAAGCTGCCGTCGAAGAAGGGGTAAGGGTTCCTGTTTACTACAGACTTATTTTAAAAGAAAACCCCCTGCATACAAAAGAGACTTCTGAGTATGCAGGGGTTTTTTAGTATCGTTTATTGCATCTTAATATTTAACGGAAAATACGGCTCCATAGGTCCTTGGCGATCCGATACGCATCGTCCGGGTCCCGGAACTCTGTTTCACTGCATACTCGGTTATGTTCTTCACGTAAGCGGTAAGTGTCCACCTTCCTTCAATGTCTGCATAGATGCCGGTAATGTTGGCCAAATAATATGCCTCCTGGGTCCTGTATCCGGCGAGTGATGTCTTGATCGGGGTGTACCAGCCGTCGGTACTGTAGGTAATAGTCTCCGGATTCCATTCCATGAAGGTTTCAGACTGAAAACGAATATCAATACGAGGGGTAAAGATGCCGCCGTTAGGAAAGGTAAAATTATGGCTGTATGCTGCATTTATAACCCAATGCGGATCAAATGGTTTTCCCATTCCCTTGTAATCAAGGTCAGCCATTCCAAGGTCATTAGCATACTGAGGAAAATCAAAATAGAGCCTTGTCCATTCCGAATGGGAGTATGAAATATTCAGGTCCAGCTTATCCTTACTTGATACAATCGTGCTTGACTGCAGATCGAGACCATATACATTCATATCCCCGGTGGTTCTGAAACCATTGGGGTCGAACCCCGGTATGGCTTCGCCTTCCCCGGTATAGCCCGGGACTCCGTCCAGTTCAGTCAAACGGTAAAATTGAGCTGTGCCACCGCCGACTGCCAGGTAGTTCTTATAGATATAATAATAGGCCGTAGCGTTTAACTGGAGCTTGTTCTCTAGAAAACGGTTTTTAGCGCCGAAGGAATAGGCATCCAGGGTTTCATAGGGCAGTGGCTTATTATTTATTTCACCCTTGTTTGTGCGATAACTTGTTGAATTATCAATAAAGAGCATCGAGTTTTCACTCAGGTCATACTCTATTCCGACCTTGTAATCCGGATCATCAGCCGGGTGCCTTACATCTGAAAATTCTTCATGAAGTCCTCCGGTAAACATATCCGGATAGTTTACCTGATGTGTATAATTCCTTTCCTTGGAAAAACGTATACCGCCGGTCACACGAAAAAGATTTGTAACGGGGTATGTAATATTACCGTAACCTGCCTTGATATCAATGGCGTTCAGGTTGTCTCTCCATGAAAGATCAGTCGCTGTCATCACTGATGTGTATTCTGACTTATACCAGTTGAATCCTACAATCCATTTAATGAAGGAGCCATCATTGGAGGCGAGGCGGCCCTCCAGGCCTTTATCCTTGCCGACATCCTCTGTGGTGCTCGTTACAAATACATCTTCCGCATTTAATCCCGCTTGCACGTTTGAATTGGTTTTTTTCGAGTAGGCCGGAACAAGGCTAAGGGTGGCGAAACCGAAATCATAATCTATGTTGGCATATATACTCCTTGTTATGTTATTCTTATTTGAACCGGCTGCGGTCGAATAGGCTGTCCAGGGATCATCCGCATCATCCTGATTCTTAAATGCTACAACACTGCCTGGTCCGATGCCGGAGTCCTTAACAATCTCGCCGGTCAAAAGAAAAGAGCCTTTGTCGTTAGGCTGGAATAGGGCCTTGACGCGTGCGGATTTCATGTCCTGATCATCAGTGCCGTTGGAAATATATCCGTCATGGGATGATGAGGAAAAGGCTGCACGAAGAGCTACAGTGTCGCTTAAAGGGGCATTCATGTACCCTTCGGTGCGTACAAGGGCGTAATTTCCATATTCGAGCGTGCCTGAGACTTCAAATTTATCGGTTTTTGGACTACCTGTTACGACGTTGATTATGCCTCCGAAAGATGTACTTGCGTAAAGGGTGCTTTGGGGCCCGAACAGGACCTCAACCCTTTCCAGATCATAAAGGTTATTGCCGCTGGCTTTTCTGTTTGAAAATACACCGTCTGTATTCAAGGCAACTATAGGAGCCGTTGTAGGCATTGCCATCATCTCGGGCTTGTCGTCCGCCACGCCGCGGATTACCACCCTCAACCCGTCCGAGTCTTTATTGAACATTGCGCTTGAAACATTGGAAAGGATATCGTCGATATCATTTCTACCGAGTTCTTTCATTTCATCACCGGAAATAACCTCCATGGCTATGGCAACCTTCTGCTGGTTTTCTGCTCTCTTCTGTGCCGTGACTGTAATCTCCTCGAGGGTGAATTCTTCCGAACCTATGTCCTGGGCATAGGATGATGGGATTTCCATAAAGATAAAGGCAACAAGAAAAACGATTGTAAAAAACAGTTTAAAATTCCTATTCATTTTATCTCCTCCTTATTCATTTTTATGCTGTTATTGATTGTCTCATAATTGATTTCATTAACGTCATTCCCGCGACCTGTCGTGCCGCAGCTTTAGCGCCAGTCCTCCGTAGTCACGCCATGGCGTGACGGAGGATGGAAAGGCTGAAGGCGGGAACATGGTGGTTCTATGAAAACATCCTGTTGATGCCATTATCAGGCGGTTAATAATATTATTGAGATAATCCGGGCATAAGGGTTGCCGTTTCAGGCCCGGATGATATAAACCGTTTCCATGCCTTATAAAATATTATGAATGAGGCGTTTATGGTTTTTAGTGTTTAAAACCATTATTAATATATACTTTTAATATTGTGTAAATTTTATAGACTCGCTGGTTCAGATTGTCAACTAATAAATTTCGCTTATTTGAAAAATTGCGTTAAAATATTTTTATTATGAGAAATTTTGTGCATTTTAAAGGCAGGTTATGGCCATTCATCAGCCTACGCCTGAATTACGCCTGATACCAACCGCTTGCAGCGGTGGCTTCTATTTAGAGCATATTAAAAGAAATGAGTTAACATCGGGGGGAAAGATAACCTGCGGGACTAAAAAGACTTAAAAAACCCGATTAAAGGTGAATCT
>JAFGIC010000391.1 GCA_016929815.1 Deltaproteobacteria bacterium | reverse complement strand
ATGTTTATGATTCGTGCCCTGCCGGAGTCTCTGTACAAGAGGATCAGGCTGTGAGGCAAAAGGTGTTTTCAGTTATGAGGAAGAAATTAAGATTGACCCCGGCGCCGCGCAAGTTATGCAGGGTCTTGATGTATACGGTTCTCTATTCGGTTATCCTGTGCATCACCGCCGTAAGCACGGCGGGAAATTCGGCCGAGCCAACAAAGGAAACGACAGGAGATCACGCTCCTCCTGTTCCAAAGACCATCATCGACCTGCAGCCTTATCGGGAGCAGTCCGAGATTGAGATTGTCGCTGCCGGGGGGAAGCGGGGAAGGGTCTCCTTGATGAATCTGAATCCCCGAATCAATGCCTGGTATCTCCTTCAAATCAAATGGGACGATGTCCCCGAGCCGGAGATCTATCACCTGGAAAATCCCTCTCCCCTTACGCGAAGACTTTTTGTAGACAAGAACCATCCCTATGGGCTGGTCATTGAGGAGGGGACGTCGCGGCAGGCCTGTCACCTTTGGGGGCCCGGCCCACATGATGCCCTGAGGGAGGCCAGGGGTTCTAAAATCACCTATGCACCCTTATGCGATGGAAGGCTCTATCTGCGCAACCCGGTCAAGGGCTATCGAACCAGTCTTGAACTGGTGACCGATTTTTTAAGAGATGAGATCAGTGGAGGAGAACAGATTATCTCCTTCGTAAAGGACAAAGTCTTCAGGCGTACTTTCCAGGAGAAGGGGAAGATGCTGGGAGAATCCGTTCCTCCGGTATCCGGGGGAGCGGCTCCGAAACCGGCCCTGCTGAAGCCTGAATATTTCGGCCGATCGGTCGCGGCGGATAATCTTGGGCTCCATATCCGCGACCCGCATTCAAAGGGCCTTGTTATGGGAAGCTGGTACGAGCTGAAGGACAATCCCGGGATCTATGTAAGCCTGATTCTGCCCGGTGCCGTGGCAGAGGAGGTGTTGAGGTCTCATCCAACGCTTGTTAATAAACTGGACAACAATGAAGCTGAATCCCTAGTCTATCTTGTCGCCTTTGATTTGGAGGTTTTTGATTTAGGGTTTTCCCTCGGGACGGATCATCCCGGTATTGTCTGGTCCGAACGTACCATCGAGCAGATGAGGGACAAAACTCTGCCAGGCCCGGACGGCATTGGAAGCGCTTTTCCTCTGATTTCGATGGGGCTCGTCAACGCGTCGAATGCCCTGCAAACAGCGGCCACCTTTACCGCGGGATTTAAAAGGACTCATGGTGCGTTCAAGTATGGACGCCTTGCCTCCGAGAATCGGGGGAGCCATTACGGTTTCATAGAAAACGGCGTCGTTTTCAGCAGTCTTCAGCCCGGTCTGTCCACCCTGTTCGTGATGGCTGACGGAACGATCCATATGAAGACATGGCAGATGAGCGACAACAAAAATATCGGCAGGATCAAACATGCAAGGCAAAACGGAGTTCCCATCATTGACTTCGACGAAGGCGGGCAGTTATCTGTGCCAGGTCTCCTGGTAACCAGATGGGGCCCCGGAAACTGGTCCGGGTCGGCCGACACGAAGCTGCGCACGCTGCGGGCCGGGGCTGCACTGCAGGTTGACCATGCCAGGCGTTTTCTCCTCTATGCCGTTTTTACAAGCGCTACGCCTTCGGCTATGGCAAGGGTTTTTCAGGCTTACGGATGTAGATACGCCATGCTGCTGGACATGAACGCTCTGGAACACACCTACATGGCTGTTTATAATAGGGACAAAACGAGTCTTCATGTCCAGCACCTTATATCAGGCATGAACGAAGTGGACAAATCCGTTGCGGGGAAATACATTCCAAGATTTATGGCCTATGCCGACAACAGGGACTTTTTTTATCTCATGCGGCGCAGTCATCAGGAGGATAAACGGTGATGAGATTAAGGCCTTTTTTTCTTACTTTCCCGATGGTATTCTGCCTGCTCTTTTGGTTCCCGTCCCATTCTTTCTGCGAGACACTCAGGGAGCGAAACGAGGCCCTGCTGCAACATCTTCACATGGTGCACGGGTTATCGGTTTCTCAAATGGATGATATCAGAAATATTTTTGCCCAGTCGGGATATCTCGGACAGGGTAACCCTGAAATCACAAGACACCCACTTACAAAAGGCGGTTGACAGGAAAAAAACGGCCGGTCGGCCGCCCCCTATGAAAATCATGTCTTTGAAAAGATATGCGGGGCAAAATACATGGTACCCCTTTACAATCCCGCAATAGAAGGGCCTGAAGAGGCAAGATCCTGCATCGATCAATTTGAGTTTCCCAATATCCCCTGTGAATACCCGGTCGTCTGGGTAAGGGCTGTCGAGGCGGCTCTTCTCTGCCGGGCCGTGGGCAAGAGACTCTGTGATGCCCATGAATGGGAAGGGGCCTGCGCAGGGTCCCTCGAACCACCCGATTACCCCTTTGATCTGGCAAAGGGCGTCGGCCCGGGAGAGGCCGTTCACCGGATGCAAAAAGCTCATAATCAAAAATACGGAACCAAAAAGGCATGGAGCTACGGCCCTGAATTCAAAAAGGGCATTTGCGCAATGTCGAGCCGGAAGAGTCCCGGGTGCGGGGGGGGCGAATGGGCAAAATGCGGATCAAACACCTTCCCTGCGGGTTCCTTTCCGGATTGCAGGAGCAGCCTGTGGGTCTATGACCTGCATGGGAATGCCGCCGAGCATATGAATCTCCCTCTCAACGAGGGCCAGATGGCCAGTCAGGGCAGCGTGGAACTGGGATACACGGAAATGAAAGGAAGTTGGTTTATTTTCGACACATACAGGGCCCATGAAGACTGGTGCCGATGGAGGGCGCCTTTCTGGCACGGAAGCCGTGTGATGGATCCCAAAAGCCATCTCAATTACCACCTGGGTTTTCGCTGCTGCAAAACATTGGGAAGGGAGTGAGAACCGGGGGGCTTTTATCCTTCCTTTAGAATTCCTGCAGGAAAGGTTTCGGGTATCCGTTCTTCATGATCGAGGTCCATGATCTCCCTGATTGAAAGGATCGGCCCTTCCGCGCACAGCACCGTTGAATATTGTGGATGGCTCAAGGCATCGTAAAGAGAGTGGGGTGTACCGTTGATCAGGACGGTTTCACTGATGAGGCGTATGCCATGGCTGTAATCCACATAACGGGCCCCGTGCACGGTACTGAGAGGCTGAATAGGGATGCCGTTTGGGCGATGCCAGCCGTAAATGGCAATTCTTCCGCGTTGTTTAAACAGCCGGTTCGTCGCCACGACATCCTTCTTGTGCCCTGAAAGAAGTCCTCCGAGAGGTGCGTCCATGGCAAGACGCTCCTTTCTGATTTTCAGATTGTGAATAAAAAAATAGTCGGTGGAACCCATCCGTGGTCCGGGAGTCATAGGTTCCGGTTTGAGCCTGTAATCGGACTGGCTATAAATGGCATCGACCATTTTTTGGGTCGGCAACAGGAATCCGAACCGGCGTGCAACGCGGGTTGCCGTATATAAATTCATGGGGATTCGAAGGAAATCGCGGCTCGAACCGATAGATAGATAATCGGGCATGACGAATATGGTCGCCGTGAACCTGGCTTTGCCGGATAGAAAATCAAGCTGGACAGGCTTTAACATCCTGAGAAATTCAGGAAGATTCCCTTTCAACAACTGTTCCGAAATGGCCTGTTCCCTTTGCGCTCTGTCCATGCCTTGGACATATCGGACAAATTCCGTCCCCGTCATGGCCTGAATGGGTCTGACGGGGATCTTTTTGGTCAAAAATGGCTGCAATGATGCCTGATCCAGCCCATGAGCGGTGCCCCACTGAGGCCAGGCAGCAATGAAGATTAGGAAAATCAATCCCATATATTTCATATCGAGATACCAAATGAAGAACAAGGAAACGCGGCATAGACAGAAATGGGAGGTTTTATACCTTAGGTTGTCTTTGAAAGTCAATCGTTT
>JAFGIC010000390.1 GCA_016929815.1 Deltaproteobacteria bacterium | reverse complement strand
CGTCTTGGTCGCTCAGATATTAAGTTAGTATATATATTCAAAGACTAATTAGTGATTTTAGATTTTTTTGACGGCTTGGTCAAGGAATACACGAGGAGGCAGTAATCATATGAAATTTCCCGATCTGTTGGAGAGATTTATTTACTACGCAATGATTGACACAGGATCTGATGAGAATTCTAAAACCTTCCCTTCGACAGAGGGACAGGCAGTACTTGCTGAAAGGCTCAAGGCTGAACTCGTGGAAATAGGTCTGTCCGATGCCTGCATAAATGAACATGGCTATGTCTTGGCCTCATTGAGTTCCACCAATGCCGGTCCAACTCCTGCGATCGCCCTTATAGCACACCTGGACACCTCGCCGGATGTTTCAGGCCATGGCGTCACCCCACAGGTTCACAGGGACTATGATGGGGAGGATATATCTCTTTCCATGGACCCTGAAATTATTCTGGCGGCGGATAACAACCCCCCATTAAAGGACAAAATCGGGAATACCATTATAACGACCGACGGCACAACCCTTCTCGGCGCGGATGATAAGGCAGGGATCGCTGAGATAATGAGCGCAGTCAAATACCTTATAAGCCATCCGGAGATCCCCAGACCGCATATAAGGGTCATTTTCACCCCGGACGAGGAGATCGGGAAGAGCTCGGATATGATTACCACACAAGAGATAGGCGCTGACTTTGGCTATACCATTGACGGAGGCGACGCAGGAGAGATTGAGGATGAGACATTTTGCGCGGACACGGTAAAGATAATAGTCAAGGGCGTCAATGTCCACCCAGGCTACGCAAAAGACAGGATCGCAAATGCCGTAAAGATCGCATCGGAGATCATAGAAAACCTACCGAAGGGATACCTTTCCCCTGAAACCACAGAGGACCGCGAGGGATACATACACCCCCATCACATATCAGGCACGGTGGAGAGGGCGGAAATAAAGATGCTTATAAGGGACTTTACCGAACAGGGGCTCATGGAAAAGGAGGACTTTATATCATCCCTTGTGCATGATGCTCGTCGCCGCCATCCCCTTTCGGACATCGTCTTTGAAATAGAAAGGTCCTATAGGAACATGAAACAGGTTCTTGAAAGCCACCCCGAGGTAGTTGAGATTGCGGAAGAGGCAATCGCAAGGTCCGGTCTCACGTCTGCTAGGACAGCCGTAAGGGGAGGAACAGACGGAGCAAGGCTATGCTTCATGGGTCTTCCAACCCCCAACATTTTTACAGGAGGCCATAATTTCCACTCCCGCTATGAATGGATTTCACTCGAAGACATGGAAAAGGCGGCCGAGGTTATTGTCAGGCTTATGGAGCTGTGGGCCTCAAAGGCGCCTGTAAGATGACAAGGGCAGCATCCTGACCATGACCAGCAACAGGGAAATAAAAAGGATCCAAAACCTGCCCAGGATAAGCTATCCTGAAGAACTGCCCATATTATCGAGACGCTTGGACATTGTAAATGCAATCAGGGAAAACCAGGTTGTAATCATATCCGGAGAGACAGGGTCAGGTAAAAGCACGCAGATACCCAAGATGTGCCTGGAGGCGGGGCGGGGTATCAGGGGAAGGATCGGCTGCACCCAGCCGCGCCGCATCGCCGCATCAACCATCTCCCGCCGAATTGCCGAGGAACTGGGCGAGGAACCGGGCAGGTCCATAGGCTACAAGATCAGGTTCCAGGACAGGACCCCCGAAAACGCCTATATAAAGGTAATGACCGACGGTATTCTCCTGGCCGAGACACGTGGAGATCCCCTGCTGCGTGAATACGACACCCTTATCATAGACGAGGCCCATGAGCGAAGTCTTAACATTGATTTTATCCTGGGTATCGTAAGAAATCTTCTGACCGTGAGGCCTGAACTAAAGGTTATAGTCACCTCCGCTACCATGGATACGGAAAAATTCTCAGGGGCATTCAATAATGCGCCCGTCATAAAGGTAAGCGGAAGGCTGTTTCCTGTTGATGTGGAATACATGCCCCTGGACCCTGTCCTGGAAGACGAGGGTGAGATCACCTATGTTGACCAGGCAGTTGACGCGGCGGACAGGCTTCGTAAAAGGGGGGCATCAGGAGACATGCTCATCTTCATGCCCACGGAGCAGGATATCCTTGAGACATGCGAACGTCTGGAAGGCAGGGGATATCCCGGCGTAAGCGTGCTTCCACTGTTCGCGCGTCTCCCCGCTTCCAGGCAGGGACTGATCTATTCCGTAAAGGGAACGAAGATCGTGGTGGCCACAAACGTGGCAGAGACATCGCTTACCATACCGGGGATAAAATATGTCATTGACACAGGACTTGCAAGGTTGTCCCATTATATCCCCCGCACGAGGACCAATACCCTGCCTGTTACGCCCATATCAAAAAGCAGCGCGGACCAGCGAAAGGGCCGGTGCGGAAGAGTAAGAAACGGCGTGTGCATCCGCCTTTATTCGGAAGATGACTACATGGCAAGGCCCGAATTCACGGACCCCGAGATCCTCCGTTCAAGCCTCGCGGAGGTCATCCTCAGGATGCTGGATCTCAACATGGGCGACCCCCTTTCCTTTCCCTTTATCGACCAGCCCAGCCCAAGGAGCGTTAAGGACGGCTATGACCTGTTAAGGGAACTGGGCGCCGTTGTGGGACAGGGCAGTGAGATAAAACTCACGGAAAAGGGGAGGCTCATGGCTGCCATGCCCCTTGATCCGAGGATTTCCAG
Source organism: Deltaproteobacteria bacterium (assembly GCA_016929815.1). Classification (GTDB taxonomy): domain Bacteria; phylum Desulfobacterota; class DSM-4660; order Desulfatiglandales; family HGW-15; genus JAFGIC01. The sequence continues at coordinate 3,577 of JAFGIC010000390.1, read as the reverse complement.
GATGATGATCGAGGCCTCGAAAGAGGGATGCGTTAAAGAGACTGCGGTAATTGCAGCAGCCCTCAGCATACAGGACCCCATGGAGCGCCCTATGGATAAGGCAGTCCAGGCGGACCAGGCGCACCTGCCTTTCAGGGATCAGACCTCGGATTTCCTTACACTTTTAAACACATGGAATAAATATCATCGTGAATGGGAGGGCATAAAGGGCCAGAGCAGTATGAGAAAGTTCTGTAAGGCCCATTTCCTCTCCTTTGTTAGAATGAGGGAATGGATCTATACCCATGCCCAGATCATGGAAATCATGAAAGACCTTGAAATGCCCGTTGCGAAACCCATCAAGGAAAAGGATAATGAGGGCGCCTACGCGCGGATACACAGGTCCGTCCTCAGCGGATTTTTAAGCAACATCGCGGTAAGAAAAGAGAAAGGCATATACCAGGCCACAAGGGGGAAGGAGGTGATGATCTTTCCCGGGTCAACGCTTTTCAAAAAAAATCCTGACTGGATAGTAGCCTCGGAGATGGTCAGGACATCCCGCCTCTATGCAAGGAACGCGGCAAGGATAGACCCGGCCTGGCTTGAGTCCCTGGGCGGCGATCTCTGCAAGTCCTCCTATGATGAACCCCACTGGGAAAAGAATAGAGGCGAGGTAGTGGCCCTTGAAAAGGTAACGATCTTCGGGCTTCCCATTGTAACCGCAAGGCCTGTCTCCTACACCAGGATCAATCCGGATGAGGCCCATGAGATATTCATACGCTCCGGCCTTATGCAGGGCGATATAAAGCCGGCGTTCCCCTTTCTTAAACACAATATGGCGCTTATAAAGACTATGGAAAACATGGAGCACAAGCTCAGACGGCGGGACATCCTGGCAGGTGAAGACACCCTTGCTGCCTTCTACTCCAAACGTCTTGAAGGCATATCGGATGTAAGGACACTTTCACGTCTCATAAGGGAAAAGGGCAGTGATGAATTTTTAAGGATAAAGGAGGAAGACCTGCTGCGTACAGCTCCCGATGAATCCGATCTCTCAATGTTTCCTGATGAGTTCTCTGTCGGGGGCGCGCGGTTCAAGGCGTCATACCGCTTTTCACCCGGCAAGGAGGATGACGGCGTTACCATAGGAATACCTGCCTCCCTTGCCTCAGGCCTGCCAACAGCTCCATTTGAATGGGGCATTAAGGGGCTTATGAAGGAAAAGGTAACTGAGCTTATCAAGGGGCTCCCCAAGAAATACAGGAGGCAGCTTGTCCCTGTATCGAACACGGTTGATATTATCCTTAATGAAATGGAACCCGGCGATTGTCCTTTTCTTTCCACCCTATCCCGCTTTGTGTATGAGCGCTTCCATGTGGATATTCCGGCGGAAGCATGGAGCAGAGTGGAGATACCTGATCACCTCATGACAAGGGTTGCCATACTGGACAACAATGGAAAAGAGATACGCACGGGAAGGGATATAACATTAATGCTTCAGTCCGGAAAGGAGACAGCGGCCATGCCCGGCGCCCCTGAATTTCAGGACATCAGACATAAATGGGAGAGGTCTGGTATCAGGGAGTGGAACTTTGAGGATCTGCCGGACGGCATCCAGGTCAGGCCCGGGATACTTGTCTATCCCGGTCTTGAGCCGGGTGAGGATAGTGTAGGAATAAGGCTTTTCCTGTCCCAGGATGAGGCCTCCGCTAAAAACAGAAGGGGTGTGCAAATGCTCCTGAATATTAGGCTTGACAGGGATATAAAACTGTTGAAAAGGAACTGGCCCCTGCCGGAAGAAGCGGGGCGCATTGCAGTGTATTTCGGGGGAAGGCAGGGGCTCGAAAAGGTCATGCTGAGGGGCGTTCTTGAAGGTATCTTTCCTGCGGATATCCGTTCAAGAGATGCATTTGAAGCCCATGCCGCCTTAGTCTCAAAAGAGATGTTTGACAGGTTCAGAGAGGTCAGGGAGCATGTCATCAATATTCTTAATGCCTATGAACGAACGCGATCCTTCATCATGAACATGGAAAATGCCAAAAGGTCAGGGCAGTCTGTCCGTCTCCTTTGCGCCCTTATAAGAAAGGAGATGGATAGCCTTGTGCCCCGTGATTTTCCTGAAAGATATACCGCCAAGCGTCTCATGCAGATACCGAGGTATCTCCGCGCCATGGAGATCCGAGTAGAGCGAGGCTCTCATAACCCGGAAAAAGACCGTTTAAAGGAAGAACAGGCAGAGGCATATCTGAATTCACTGAAAAAGATGACAGATGGATTGAGCCCCCATGCCTCAATGGAAAAAAGAGATATGATAGATGAGTTCAGATGGATGATAGAGGAGTTTAAGGTGTCCCTCTTTGCCCCGGAGGTGGGCACCGCCTTCCCCGTGTCAAAAAAACGCCTGGATAAATATAAACAGGATATAGAAAGGATTGTCTAGTCTCTGTTTAATAGTTAAGCATGGATAAAAACAAACACATTTCACCTGACCCGGAACTGCTGATCAAGCTCGCAAGGACAAGAATGCCCTTCGGCAGGTACAAGGATCGACTCCTCATAGACCTCCCTGAACCTTACCTTGTATGGTTTTCACAGAAAGGCTTTCCAAACGGTCAGTTGGGGGACATGCTTCGCATGGTATATGAAATAAAGCTGAACGGCCTTGAATATCTCTTTAAACCTTTAAGAATTATATGACTATGAATTCCTCAAACGGATAAAATATACCGGACACAATTTCTCCATTTTTATATTGTAAATTATTTCGATTCCATTTCCCAAGGACAAAAACGGGTGTAAAAATAATCCCTTTGGATATTATCCGGAATAAGCAGTTACCAATCTTTTCCAAGACAGAACTTGATATGTTATCAATCTTAACTATTTGAAAAAGGAGGGTATCAATGGGAAAAAAGGCAAGGCATTCAATCTTTATTAATTCCATATTATTTCTTTTATTATGTTCCATCCTGATCCTGACCATAAGCTGCAAAAAGGCGGAAGAGCCGGAAGAAGAGGCGCAGACGCCTTCAAATCATCAGATACAGACAGCTACGTCAGGTCCTGCGCAGGCCCCTGAAAGCGATTTTCTAACATTATATCCGGGTGTTTATACTGAAAAGGAAAAGGCGCCTGTTACAGAGTGGATGGAGGTGGCAAGGGCCATCAACGAACGCGGTACGATTGACATTAAGGCCATGATTAACGGGACACTTTCGGAGGACACGCCCGGTTACGTCAGATCTTTCAAGATATCTGAGACAATGGTGCGCTATTTTAACCGGTTGCGTGACCCTGAAAATCCCCTTCTCAATGATTCTGACTATGCCAGAAAGGCCGGATACAGGGATATAATCGGCTATCCCACACTAGCGGCCCATGATGATTCCTTTATGATTGCCTATCCCAACTCCGCCAGAGACAAGCTGCTTGTAGCCGATCTTATCCACAGCGTTACAAACCTTAAACCTGTTTACCCGGGAGACACCCTCTACTGGGTAATCGATTCCAGGCATGTTAAGGACCTGACACCTGAGACAGGCGCTGAATACCGCAGTAACGCCATTATCAACAACGGCAGTGTTTACAACCAGAGAGG
>JAFGIC010000389.1 GCA_016929815.1 Deltaproteobacteria bacterium | reverse complement strand
AGTTAACCGGGAGTGTCTGCATGGAATAAAAGGCCAGTATGAGCGATATGCCTCCTATGACCCCTGGAAATATTGCCCCGGGGTGAGTTACTTCAAATCCAAGTCCCAGTAGCCCGATGCTGAACAGTATCGTCATTACAGTCGGATCGCTTATCAGCATGAGTATCCTGTCAATTGTCCTGGGTGTGTAATAAAATCTTTCAAGTGATTTTGTGTCCAGGATAATTATCCCGTTTTTAACGCGGACCGCACGCCCGTCGATCTTGCTTAAAAGATCGTCAATGTCTGTTGCAATAAGATCAACCACGTTATTGTTTACCGCCTCATCGGCCGTAATGGATACGCTTTCCCTTATGGCCTTTTCAACCCATTCCGCGTTTCTGCCCTTTTCAACTGCGATCCCCCTGCCATAGGACGCCATATCATTGAGGACCTTTGTCTCCATGGTCTCCTGGATATCCGAGCCGTCCGACTGCACGGGATGGGCCGCGCCTATGTTGGTTCCCGGCGACATGGCCGCGATATGCGCCGCGACTGTGACCAGTACGCCGGCGGATGCGGCGCTGGCGCCCCTGGGTGACACATAAACCACCACAGGGATGTGTGAATTAAGGATGGTCTTTACCATGGATTTCATGGAGATATTTAGCCCGCCGGGCGTGTCAAGGCGGATGATCAATATGGCGGATCCCCTCTCTTCAGCCGATTCAAGCGCCCTTGTCAGGAATGTCGAGGCACCTGAACCAATTGCCCCTTCTATCTCCACAATCATTGCCTCACGGCCAAGGGCGGCGGCGCTGCCTGTTGTCGCCTGGGAGAGAAACGATAATGCCGCGATCAACAGGGTCAGCCTTATTATCTTTTTACATTCATGCATCACTTTTTGACCTCAATACCAAGTTTCTCCATGATCTTTTGGACATCCGCCCATACATGGCCTTTAAGTTCCCTCTCCCTGGAAGGGCTTCTTACGATGTAGGCAGGGTGATAGGTGGGCATTAGAGGTATGCCCATAAATGACTGCCACTTTCCCCTTTCCTCGGTTATCTTAAAGCTCCTTCCCAGGAGTTCCTGCGCGGCTGTCCTGCCCAGGGCGCATATGACCTCAGGCCCTATAATTCTGATCTGCTCCTTCAGAAAGGGGATGCATGCCTCGACCTCATCCCTTTCCGGCGCGCGGTTATTAGGAGGCCTGCACTTCACGATATTACAGAGATACACGTCGTCCCTTTTCAGGCCCATTCCGCTTTCAATGATCTTTGTAAGAAGTTTGCCGGCCTCACCGACAAATGGTTTTCCGGCGAGGTCTTCTTCCCGGCCCGGCCCTTCGCCGACAAAAACCAGCCTTGCCCTGGGATTTCCCTCCCCGAAGACCATGCGGGTCCTTTTGCTGCGGAGCTTGCATCGTTTGCAGTCTCCGATGATTCTTTCAAGCTCCTCGAGAGTGCCGGCCATGGCACCGGGCTTTTCCTGGCGCACCTTAAAAAGATCCGGGATAAAGGGCGATTCAAGACCTATTTCCATATCCGATAGGATGGTTCTTTTTACCTGGCGCAGGATTGTCCTGAATTCTTCAATAGGTGTCATTTTTGTTATTTCTTTCTTAAAACCATAATACGGTCAAGGAGCTGATCAGCCAGAGACTCTTTTGGCATGAGAGGCAGATCCTCCACCTTTCCGTCTCTGTAAATGATCTGCACCTTATTGTTCTCGGCATCAAAACCGGAATCTTCCCTTGACACGTCATTGGCGACGATCATATCGAGATTTTTTTTTCGCAGTTTTTCCTCGGCATTGGCAGTAAGGCTCTCAGTCTCTGCTGCAAAACCGACAAGAATAAAACCGTCATTCTTTTTTAAGGCCCCAAGCTCTGCAAGTATATCAGGATTCTTTATCATATTGAGCGTGAAAGAGCCTTCGTCCTTTTTTATTTTCTGGAGGGCAGTCTCGCCGGGCCTGTAATCTGAGACTGCAGCGGCCTTGATAATGACATCGGCCTGTCCTGCCTCGGCAAGTGCGGCCTTTCTCATCTCCTCCGCGGTTTTCACCTGATGAAAATCTATACCGGCAGGCGGCTTTAGTGCAACAGGGCCGCTGATAAGCTTTACTGCTGCGCCTCTTGCTGTAGCTGCCCTGGCAATGGCATAGCCCATCTTCCCGGAAGACCTGTTGGTAATGTATCTTACAGGGTCAACAGGTTCCTGTGTGGGCCCTGCGGTTACAACTACCTTGAGACCGTCAAGATCCTTTTCCGTCAGCAGATTCCCTGCCAGCTCCGCGATCTCCTCCGGCTCTGGAAGCCTGCCCGGACCCTCTGTATGGCAGGCAAGTTCGCCCTCGCCCGGTTTCATCACAAAACAGCCCCTGCCGGAGATCAAACGGATATTTTCCTGGGTTGCCGCGTTTTTATACATTTGCGTGTTCATTGCCGGGCATACCAGTATCTTTGCGGTTGAGGCAAGCACCATGCTTGTTAAGAAGTCGTCGGCTGTACCATGTGCCATCTTGGCAATAAAGTTGGAGGTAGCCGGGGCTATTATCAACAGATCCGCTTCCTGACCCCAGGTGATGTGTCCTATGGGTTCGGTAAAGGGGTCAAACATATCCCATACAACCCTGTTGCCTGAAAGGGTCTCAAAGGTGAGAGGGGCCACAAACTTCACGGCGTTGGAGGTCATGGCCACGCGCACCGAGGCTCCGCCTTTAACAAGGATTCTCACCAGTTCCGCGGCCTTGTAAGCGGCAATCCCCCCGGTAACGCCGATAACTATTTTTTTATCTTTTATCATTTGTATCCGCCGTACTCATTGAATTCCGATTCATCAGCCGTGGTTGTCCAGACGTCTGAGACATTTAAGATCTCCGATATCTTTTTTGCGTCCTCTTCAGCCGTGGATCTATCATCATAAAATCCCACCCTGAGACGAGTGTAGTCATCTCCTTTGACATTAGCAACTGTAATGTATGCATAATAACCGTTATCAACAAGCCTGATTGCATTAGGCTCAATCTTTTCCCCTTCCGTTGATGACAGGACATTGACTACCCAGCGCTCTCCTGAACCGCTATCCGCTGCTTTCTCAGTTGCCAGGGGCTCGGATATTAAAAGCCTTGTTTCAGCGGGGACAAATTTATCAGCAAATGACTCATCCTTATTAATATCATTAAATAAATCACGGTTCAACTGATAGATAAGCAGCCATTTATGAGGGTTTCCATAGACATCCTCGCGTGCGGCTATCATTAAGAGGGTTTCACCACCTCCAGCGATATAGAACCTCTCTTCTTCGGCATCTTTCATCTCATCGGTTTTTTCCTCTTCAATCGTCGGGATATCCTTTTCAACAACCGTATTAAGGGCTGCGGCCTTCTCCTCAGGGGGTGGTGTAATAGGTCTTCTCACAACCGTCTTTTTACTGACCGGGGTATTAACGGACTTTTTCTCTGAACACCCGGCCAGGGATAAAAGGGAACACAGCAGGATTGAAAGGATCAAGTGGCCAAGTCTCATAAAAGTCTCCGGGGAAAAATCGAATTATCTTCTGAATATTGAATTTAAAAACAAATCAAATGCAGGACAATACTTTTCAATATTAAAGCGAAAAATTGATTATTTGACAATAAAAATCTATGAACTGGTATGCCAATACCCCTGTTCAATCCTTGACATCAAAAGGCCCCTTCCCTATACTCCCTCTAACTTAATAATAACCGGGGTGAAAATAATGAAGATACTCGTGATCGGGGGCGGAGGAAGGGAGCATGCCATTGCGTGGAAGGCGGCGGCATCGGATATGGTTGAAAAGGTCTTTGTAGCTCCGGGCAATGCCGGCACCGAAAGGGAGCCAGGCGTGGAAAACATAAGCATCGGCGCGGCCGATATTGAGGCTTTGGCAGGCTTCGCAAAGGATCAAAGTATAGACCTGACCATTGTCGGGCCTGAGGCCCCCCTTGTGGCAGGGATAACTGATCTGTTCGAAAGCGCCGGGCTAAGGTGTTTCGGACCATCCAGGGCCGCAGCGCAGCTTGAGGGATCAAAGGTCTTTACCAAGGAGTTCCTCAAGAGACATAACATCCCCACTGCAGGATATGAGGTCTTCACAGAACCGGAACAGGCAAAGGCATATCTTGCCGGGCAGGACTATCCCCTTGTCGTAAAGGCGGACGGCCTTGCGGCAGGCAAGGGTGTGATTATTGCGGAGACCTATGGGCAGGCATCATCAGCCCTTGATGGCATGCTCTCGGGCAGAGACTTCGGTCCTGCCGGCAAGAGGGTGGTTGTCGAGGAGTTTCTCAGGGGAGAAGAGGCGAGTTTTATTGTAATGACTGACGGCAGGAATATCCTTCCCCTAGCCACATCACAGGATCATAAGGCAATCAACAACGGAGATACAGGCCTTAATACCGGAGGCATGGGGGCCTATTCACCTGCGCCTGTTGTCACACCCGGGGTCCATTACAGGATAATGAGGGAAGTAATCATTCCCACGGTAGAAGGAATGGCATCGGAAGGTATCCCATACATGGGCTTTCTTTATGCCGGGCTCATGGTCAGTCCTGAGGGGGTTCCAAAGGTCCTGGAATTCAACTGCCGTTTCGGCGATCCTGAGACGCAGCCAATCCTGATGAGGCTGAAGTCGGACCTGGTGGAAATGTGCATCGCGGCCCTGGAAAAAAGGCTCGACAGGGTTCAGGCTCAATGGGATAAAAGGGCTGCACTGGGTGTTGTAATGGCAGCCGGGGGTTATCCTGAATCCTATCGCAAGGGGGATGTAATATCAGGCCTGCCCCAGGGCGAGGAAGAAGGACTGAAGGTCTTCCATGCCGGGACAGCGGTCAGAGACGGCAGGGTAGTCACGAACGGCGGCAGGGTCCTTTGTGCTACGGCCCTGGGAAATACCGTAAGCGAGGCACAGGAAAAGGCATATGCCCTTGCAGGACGTATAAGCTGGGACGGGGTTTATTATCGCACTGATATCGGTTACAGGGCGGTGCAAAGGGAGAAGTCCTAAATCAATATAATTTAACCGAATCCATGGATTCAGAGCTTGACACATTGTTTTCAGGCGTGCTAAAAGAAAAATCGCACAAGATTTGCTCTGACTGTTCTGTAATAAAATACCCGATTGTGCTAAATAATCGCATGAAACACCATGTTTACCTCCCTCATGCTTTTGTCTCTGTGCCTATCCTATACAAAGGTTAACCGTGGATGCAGGGAAAAATTGTTTATGAAGGAGTAAAATATCTTAATTTAAGGAGGTAGAAAGTGAATATTATAGTCTGCATTAAACAGGTCCCGGACACCGAGGCTCAGATAAAGATAGCCCCGGACGGAAAATCCATTGTAACGGATGACATCAAATGGGTAATGAATCCCTACGATGAATATGGAGTTGAAGAGGCGCTGAGGATCAAGGAGAAATTCGGAGGAGAAGTAACAGTGGTCGGATTGGGCCCAAAGAGGGTTGCCGAGTCCATACGCACGGCCCTTGCAATGGGCGCGGACAAAGGCGTACTTATAAGCGACCCGGCCCTTGACAACAGTGATTCCCTTGCTGTTGCAACGGCCCTTGCCGCTGCAATCAAAGGCCTCAGCTATGACCTTATTTTTACCGGCCAGCGGGGCGTTGATGACGACAGCGGGGTTGTCGGGGCGGCCCTGGCCGAGATGCTCGGCATCCCGAATGTCTCTGTTGTTGAAAAGGTTGAGATAGCGGGCGATGGAAAATCCGTTAAGGCCCACAGGCCTGTGGAGGGCCTTACGCTGGTTATTGAGGCGGCATTGCCTGCCCTTATTACAGCTCAGAAGGGCCTGAACGAACCGAGATACGCATCTCTTCCCGGTATTATGAAGGCAAAAAAGAAACCCCTTGAAGAAAAGACACTTGCGGCCCTTGGCCTTGATGCCTCCCAGTTCGGCGAAGGCGCAAGAAAACTTAAGATCGTGAAGCTGACGCCCCCGCCTCAAAGGAAGTCCGGCAAGATTGTCGCTGGAGACACACCGGAACAGAAGGCAGCGGAGCTGGCAAAGCTGCTTCACGAGGAGGCCAAGGTCCTGTAATCTCTTTTCATATGAGAGAGGATCCATATTCATCAAGCTATCGGATAAAAGGAGATATAAAAGATGTCACAAGGAGTTATGATAATTGCTGAACAGAGGGACGGGGATATCCGCAAGATATCCTATGAACTTATCAGTGAAGGAAGGCGGCTGGCCGATGCATCAGGGCAGGAACTGACGGCCGTGCTGCTCGGTTCCAATATTAAAGACAAGGCAGCGAAATTCGGAAATTACGGCGCAAACAAGGTCATCGTCGCCGACGACCCGAGGCTGGCCCAATACACTACCGATGCATATGTTTCCGTGATCGCGCAGATAGTAAAGGCCAAGGACCCGGCGGTGCTCCTGCTCGGGGCGTCGGCCCAAGGCAAGGACCTGGCTGCCAGGCTCTCCGCCAGGCTGGGATCAGGAATGGCGCAGGACTGCGTCAAGTTTTCAATGGAAAACGGACGCCTGAACGCCGTTCGTCCGATTTATGCGGGCAAGGCCTATGCACAGGTAACATACAACGACAGTTATCCCCATATGGCCACGGCCAGGCCGAATGTCATGGCCATAAACACACCGGACGAATCAAAGTCCGCACAGGTGGAAGACGCGGCCTTCACGCTGAACGATGCGGACCTCAAGACAAAGATCGCAGAGGCGGTTAAAGACCAGAGCGGGAAGGTTGACCTCACAGAGGCCAACAAAATAGTATCAGGCGGGCGCGGCATGAAGGGCCCCGAGGGATACGGGATACTGGAAGAGCTGGCCGATCTCATAGGGGCCACAGTGGGCGCCTCAAGGT
>JAFGIC010000388.1 GCA_016929815.1 Deltaproteobacteria bacterium | reverse complement strand
TATGGGCACATACCGGGCAGGCACGGGGACCTGCCCCTACAAATAATAACGCGGTTTTATATTATGCATAAGTCATGGTGCGCTCGAAATAAATTGTTTTATGCAGGGATTACGATGCTATGAGTTATATAGGAGCTTTTGACTTCGTTGGAAGTTGTATTATGAAAGGTTATATTAACCAGAACATATTTGCAGTGATGAAACTATTGAATAAACAGGGGATATGTCCAGGGGAAAAATAATAGAATATATCGAGCAGGGCAAGTTTGTATGTTCCCTGTGCATTCAGGACAAGGGCGCAAAACTGCATCTTCTGACCCCCTTGAACCGCGAGGTCAATCTTTCCCTGAAACGTGCTATTCTTGCCTCCGCTTCAGGCATCGATCCGGACGGCGCCAGGGAAGAGATCCTGAGCAGGCTAAAGAACCTGGATTCTCTGAGAGAGAGACTGAGGGAGCAGGTTAATGTCAGGGAACTCTGGGAGCTTATTAAGGATGAAAATGAAAGTTATAACTATAAATATCTTGCGCAGCTCAGTTTTGGGGAAGAGGTAAACGATGATCATGTTTCAGCGATCGTAAGGGCGCTCTTTTACGATAAGCTGTATTTTAAAATGAAGGATGGCCGGTTTGAGCCTAATTCCGGTGAAAAGGTTGAAAACATAATAAGGCAGAGGGATGAGGAGGCATTAAGGGAAGAGGGTCTTGTTAAAGGAAGCAGATGGCTGAAGGCCGTGCTTAGGGGTGACGTAAAACCGGAAATAGAGAACAACAGAGAGACAGTCGATCTTCTGATAAATATGGCCCTGTATGACAGGGAGGCCCCTGATTTTGAATACGGCAGAGAACTTTTATTAAGGGCGGAAATAGCAGATACTGCTGAAGCGAGGAATATACTTGCAAGTCTCGGGGTCTGGGACAAAGATGAGAATCTGGATATTCTTCGCCTTGGAATCAAAGAGGAGTTCACAAACGAACAGATAGAAGAGGCGGAGAGAATAAACAGGGCGCCTAACAGCCCGGAGGGGCGCGAAGACCTGAGAGACCTTAATATATTCACTATTGACGGCCCGCTCACCATGGACTTTGATGACGCCCTGAGTATAGATCTTCTGAATGGCCACATGCAGGTGGGCATACATATAGCGGATGTTGCGTCTCTCGTTGACATGGACACACCCCTGGATGCAGAGGCAATGAACAGAGGGTCCTCATTATACCTGCCCAGACGCCAGATTCCCATGTTTCCTCCTGACCTGTCCCACAACCGGCTGAGCCTTGTCAAGGATTGCGACCGGCATGCCCTGTCTCTGCTGGTTGATTTTGATGAGTCGGGAACCATGCTGGGTTACAGATTTGTTCCGAGCATAATACGGGTCAGGGAACAACTCACCTATGACTATGTCAATGATATCTTTAACGATACGAATGCGTTAAGATTTCAGAGGGCCTGCAGGCTGTGTGAAAAACTGCGTCTTAAAAGGGTTGAACAGGGGGCCATGACCCTTTCCCTGCCCGAGCTTGCCATCAGTGTTGACGAAGATTCGCGGGTGAGCGTCAGTCTGGTTTCTCAGGACAGCCCCTCACGCATGATAGTGGCCGAACTGATGATCCTTTATAACTGGCTCGCAGCCAGATTCTGCGGAGACAATAACATTCCCATATTTTATCGCGCGCAGAAGGAGGCGAGCGAGAAGCTTTCCATTGATGAAAATGGCTACATATATTATGTCTTCAGACAGAGAAAGAAGCTTTATCCCCTTAAGATCAGCATGGAGCCTTCTCCCCATTCGGGAATGGGACTGGAGGCCTATTCCCACTTGAGTTCTCCCATCAGAAGATATTTTGATCTTGTAAGCCAGAGGCAGATGACAAGTTTTATCTTTAACAGGGCCCTCCCATACAATAAGGAAGCGCTGAAAAAGATAAGATTGCAGGTGCAGGCAGGTCTGAAGGATCTTAATACAGTAAAAAGAAAACGAACAATGTACTGGATACAGAGATACCTTCAGGACAGGACAGGCGCTGAACTCCCCGCGATTGTGCTGGAGGTGATGAAAAGCATATACAGGGTGATTCTCACGGATTTTCTTTTGACAGTGGATATGAAAAGGGAAACCGGTTTAAAACTCAGGCCCGGTGAAAACATTTTGGTGAAAGTGGTGAAGTCCGACCCCATAAAGGATGTCTTGACCCTTGAATATCGAAGAAGCGAAAAAGAGACATCCTGCTAATTTGAGATGCTTAGGGAAAAATCAAGGGGGAGTCTCAAAAAAGAAATGTCGTAGCCAAAAAACAGCTTGATCTTGGTGTTGTTATAATGTATAAATGTCTGACGTTTTAAAAGGACAAATTAACCAGGATAAGGGGCCGGCAAATGAAATTCTGGCGTGTTCCGTTTGATACGGACACTATTGAGATAACCGAAGGGACAGTCTGTATCATTGAAGACAGGTGCAAGGGATGCGGCTACTGTATTGAGTATTGTCCCCGGGATATCCTTGCCTTTTCTCCCCGCTTCAACAGCAAAGGCTATCATCCCCCCGAAGTGGTCAAACCGGGTGAATGTGTCAATTGTCATTACTGCGAGATTATCTGTCCTGAATTTGCCATTTACTCGTTAGAGGCGAAGAGTAAAAAATGAAATCGGCTGTTCTTACAGGTGAACATTACATAACAGGCGACGAGGCCTGCGCCGAGGGCGCCCTTGCGGCAGGATGCAGGTTTTTCGGCGGATACCCCATAACCCCGGCTACGGAGGTTGCTGAAAGGATGTCGGAGCGCCTTCCTCAGGTCGGAGGAACCTTTATACAGATGGAGGACGAAATCGCGGCAATGGCATCCATACTCGGGGCCTCCTGGGCCGGCCAGAAGAGCATGACATCCACGTCAGGTCCGGGATTCAGCCTTATGATGGAAAACATCGGGCTTGCCGTCTGCACTGAAACGCCCTGTGTTGTGGTAAACGTTCAGAGGGCGGGACCATCCACCGGGCTTCCCACAATGGGGGCCCAGGCGGACATGATGCAGGCCCGATGGGGTTCTCACGGTCATTACGAGATTATCGCCCTCGCCCCTTCTTCCGCCCAGGAGATATTCAGCCAGACCATCAAGGCCTTTAACCTGAGTGAAAAATACCGCATACCCGTGTTTGTAATGACAGATGAGGTCATCGGGCATATGAGTGAAAAGGTGATCATACCCGCGCCGGAAGAGATCGAGATCGTCTCTCGCGTAAAACCAAAGGGCCGAAAGGACCGCTTCAGGCCGTTTAAACCCGGGGCCAACTGGGTTGCCCCAATGCCCTCTGCGGGCGACGGGTATAATGTTCATATATCAGGGCTCACCCATGATGAAAGGGGTTATCCTGTAATGACAGCGGAGGCCCAGGCGGAGATGGTCGAGCGCATAACCCGCAAGATACTGGACAACCGCGATGATATTATTATGACAGAGGCCCATCAACTGGAAGACGCCGAAATAGTGCTTGTATCATATGG
>JAFGIC010000387.1 GCA_016929815.1 Deltaproteobacteria bacterium | reverse complement strand
TTTTTAATGACCTTGGCAAATTCAAACCTCCAATTAATCAGTGAGTTTCTATTTTCTTTTTTTAACGATCAGCTTATCACTGTCTTTACGGACCCTGGTTTTATAACCCTTTGTCGGAACGCCCCAGGGGGTTACAGGATGGCGACCTCCTGACGACTTTCCTTCACCTCCGCCGTGGGGATGATCCACAGGGTTCATTGCAACACCCCTCACATGGGGTCTCCTGCCTTTCCACCTGTTCCTCCCTGCCTTGCCTATGCTTATGCTGTCATGCCCGATATTGCCGACCTGACCTATGGTAGCTTTGCATTCCATGGGAATCATCCTTACTTCGCCGGAAGGGAGCTTAACCTGTGCATATCTTCCTTCTTTTGCCATCAGCTGGGCATAATTTCCGGCGCTCCTGGCTATCTGTCCTCCATGGCCTGCCTTCAGTTCAATGTTATGTATCAGCGTTCCGAGGGGTATATCCCTTAAAAAAAGCGAGTTCCCCGTTTTTATCTCGGCGTTTGTCCCGGAATTCAGCGTTTCTCCTACCTGAATACCCTGTGCAGCTATAATATATCGCTTTTCTCCGTCCCGGTAATTCAACAGCGCGATATTTGCAGATCGATTCGGATCATATTCAATTGTTGAAACTTGTGCGGGGATGCCGTCCTTCCCCCTCTTAAAATCAATAACCCTGAATCTTCTTTTATGTCCGCCGCCCTTATACCTGCTGGTAATCCTGCCTGAAGAGTTTCTTCCCGCCCTTCTTTTAAGGGTCTTAAGAAGTCCTTTTTCAGGAGAATCGGAGGTAATCTCTTCATAGGTTGAATATTTCTGAAATCTTCGCCCCGGCGAAGTTGGTTTGTGACTCTTGATAGCCATCTATAGCCCCGCTAATTTTTACTCATTCCGTGGAATTACAGTTAAAAATTTATCCTACACCCCTTCAAAGAATTCTATGTTCTCTCCGGGAGCAAGTTTTACAATTGCCTTTTTCCAGTCGGGTTTTTTCCCGATATTTCTCCCCATCCGTCGCTTCTTTCCATCGACATTGATCGTGTTTACCGCCAGTACCTTCTTTTTAAAGATCTGTTCAACTGCGCTTTTTATCTCAATCTTATTCGCTCTCTTATCAACCTTCAGGGTAATCTGGTTGCTTTTATCTTTAACGAGATTGGCCTTTTCAGCGATGTGAGGCTCTTTAATAATTCTATAAATATCCATCAGGAAATCAGCGCCTCCTCTATCTTCTTTATTGTTGATTTGACCAGGAAAAGATGATCATGATTAAGGATGTCATACGCATTAAGCCCTTCATGCCTGATTACTTTTACCCAGGGAATATTTTTTGAAGATTTTTCAAGCGTCTCGTTTTTCCCGTCAGTGACTATCAGTGCCTTGCTTACCTTGAATCTGTTCATCACTTCAACGAATTTGCTGGTCTTAATTTCCGGAAGGTTGAAATCATCTATCACAATAAGATGATTCGAATGCAGTTTGTCTGTCAAGGCCATCCTGAGAGCCGCCTTTTTAATCTTTTTGGAGACCTTCACCGAATACTCTCTCGGCCTGGGACCGAAGGCCACACCTCCGCCCACCCGATGCTGGGCGCCTTCATTACCGACCCTCGCGTTTCCTGTCCCCTTCTGCTTGTACAATTTCTTGCCAGAGGCATTCACCTCAGCCCTGGTTTTGCTGGACGCGTTTCCTGATCGTTTGTTGGCAAGCTGGCTCACTACTACCTGATGTAAAACATCATTCCTCACCGATTCTTCAAATAGGCCTTCATTTATCTCCATTTGAGATATCTTTTCTGCCTGTATATTATATATATCAATCACTGTCATGTCCTGTTACAATCTTTAGTTGTTAGACTTTGCTTATTTCCATAATCGTGCTGAAACTGCCCGGTAAAGAGCCTTTTATAGCTATAATCTGGTATTCAGGTCTTATATCAATTACCTTGAGATTTTTAATTTTGGTATTCTGGAAGCCCATTCTACCCGGCATGCGCCTTCCCTTGATAACCCTTCCGGGTGTGGTATTGGTGCCTATTGATCCTGGTATCCTGTGTGACTTGGAACCATGGGTCTTGCGGCCTCCCGAAAAACCCCACCTTTTCATGGCGCCAGCAAATCCTCGGCCCTTGCTCTTCCCCGTCACGTTTACAAGATCACCGGGCTGAAAGACACTGCTGTCTATTTCCTGACCGAGTTCATAACTGTCCGTGCTCTCGACCTTTATCTCCCTCAGATTGTTAAAGAAACGTTGGCCTGCCTTTTGAAAATGGCCCTTTATTGGTTTATTCAGCCGGCTCTCTTTTTTGGGTTCAAAACCTACCTGTATAGCCTCGTAACCATCCTTTGCCGCTGTCTTCTTCTGAACGACAACACATGGTTCGATCTTGACTATAGTAACAGGCACGGACCTTCCCTCCTCAACAAAGTACCTGCTCATGCCTATTTTTCTTCCATAAATCCTGTTGACCATTAATATCTATCTCCGCTTAGCCTAAAGCTTTATTTCCACATCAACACCGCCCGAGAGATCCAGTTTCATCAAGGCGTCCACTGTCTGCTGATTTGGCTCCAGTATGTCGAGCAGTCTTTTATGTGTTCTGATTTCGAACTGTTCCCGCGATTTCTTATCAACATGCGGGGATCTCAGGACGCAATATTTGTTTATTACAGTGGGCAGAGGAATGGGTCCGGCAATCTTGGCGCCTGTCTCTCTGACTGTCTCAACAATCTCCATCGCTGACTGGTCAAGCAACTTATGATCATATGCCTTCAATCTTATTCGTATTTTCTGATTTGCTAATGCTTTTTCTATCATCTTATTGACCGTATATCCCTCGAAGGAAATTATTCAATAATCTCGTGGATTACGCCGGCGCCTACCGTGCGCCCTCCCTCGCGTATGGCAAATCTCAACTCCTTCTCCATCGCTATCGGCGTTATCAATGACCCTTCTATCGTCACATTATCACCGGGCATCACCATCTCAACACCCTCGGGCAGCTTCACTACCCCGGTAACATCCGTTGTCCTGAAATAAAACTGCGGCCTGTACCCATTGAAAAACGGAGTGTGCCTACCACCCTCTTCCTTCGTCAATATGTACGCCTCCGCCTTGAACTTCGTGTGCGGCGTTATCGACCCGGGCTTCGCAACTACCTGCCCTCTCTCTACCTCGTCCCTCTTCGTTCCTCTCAGCAAAACCCCTATATTATCTCCCGCCTGCCCCTGATCCAGAAGCTTCCGGAACATCTCAACTCCCGTGCATACTGTCTTCGCCGTATCCCTTATCCCTACTATCTCTACATCGTCTCCTACCTTCACTACCCCGCGCTCTACCCTACCCGTAACTACCGTCCCCCTCCCGGATATGCTGAACACATCCTCTATCGGCATCAGAAACGGCTTGTCTGTGTCTCTCACCGGCTCAGGTATAAAACTGTCCACCGCGTCCATCAACTCAAATATGCACTTCGCATCTTCACTGTTCGGATCATCCGTCTCCAGAGCCTTCAACGCGCTGCCCCTTATGATCGGCGTTTCATCCCCGGGAAACTCATACTTCGTCAAAAGCTCCCTCAACTCCAGCTCAACAAGCTCAATAAGCTCCTCATCGTCAACCATGTCACACTTGTTCAGAAATACCACTATGCTCGGCACACCTACCTGCCTCGCCAGCAATATGTGCTCCCTCGTCTGCGGCATCGGCCCGTCATCCGCTCCAACCACCAGTATAGCTCCGTCCATCTGCGCAGCGCCCGTTATCATGTTCTTTATGTAATCCGCATGCCCAGGACAGTCCACATGCGCGTAATGCCTCTTCTCTGTCTCGTATTCCACATGCGCTGTCGCTATCGTTATTCCCCTCGCCTTCTCTTCAGGCGCCTTGTCTATGGAGTCAAACGGCATGAATTCCGCCATCCCCTTCGCTGCCAGATTCTTCGTTATCGCCGCCGTCAATGTCGTCTTCCCATGATCTATATGCCCGATTGTCCCTACGTTTACGTGCGGCTTCTTCCTCTCAAATTTCTTCTTAGACATCGCTATCCCCCTTTCGAAACAATATTTAATTGTTTGAATTCACTGTAAATTATTTTAATATATCTTTTTAGACTAGAAACGATAGTGCGCAAAGGCCTTATTTGCCTCGGCCATCCTGTGGCTGTCTTCCTTCTTCTTAATGGCAGCCCCTCTCCTGTTTGCGGCATCAATCAGTTCACCTGCCAGCTTGGAGGCCATGCTTTTTTCGCTCCTTGCCCTTGAAAATGTGATTATCCATCTTATCCCCAGGGCCTGGCTCCTGTTCGACCGCACCTCCGTGGGGACCTGGTATGTCGATCCGCCGACGCGCCTTGATTTAACCTCGACAAGAGGCTTTACATTGCCTATAGCCTTCTGAAACACTGCCAAAGGATCTTCCTTTGTCTTTTCCTGAATAATATCAAATGAATCATACAGAATTGCCTGGGACAGACTTTTTTTACCCTTAATCATCATGCAATTGATGAATTTTCCGACAAGCTTGTTCTTGTATTTCGGATCTACAAAGCTTTCTCTTTTTATAATCAACCTTTTTCTGGGCATAAAAACTCCTTTAAATCGCCTTGGGCCTTTTCGCTCCGTATTTAGAGCGTCCCTTTCGACGGTCATCAACCCCTGACGTATCCATGGTGCCCCTGAGGATATGATACCTCACGCCGGGCAGGTCTTTCACACGGCCGCCGCGTATCAACACTACCGAATGCTCCTGAAGATTATGTCCTACCCCCGGGATATAGGATGTAACCTCTATGCCGTTGGTCAGTCTTACCCTGGCGACCTTTCTCAATGCAGAGTTCGGCTTTTTGGGCGTGGATGTATAGACCCTCACGCAGACGCCCCTTCTCTGAGGACAGCCCTGCAGGGCGGGGGTCTTAATCTTCTTCCTTGGTTTCTGTCGCCCTTTTCTGATCAACTGATTAATTGTTGGCATATATTATTTTCCTTTTCTTGCCGTTATTCTTTTGTAAGAAAAATTCACCCTCGCAACAGGACCCTAGCCTAATCCGCTGACGGATAAAAACAACATTTGTTTAAACGACTTAGCCCCTTGCATGCCTTTAATGTGAGCGTGAACTTTTGTTGATCGTTTACTGGTTTTCTGAATACTTAAAAGATCTGCCGAAACCGCAATAATCTTAAAAGCGAAAAATATATCTTTCTATTTTTTTATTCGTTGTTTGTCAAGATATTTTATGAAAATTTTCTCTTTTTTTAATTTGTCATTTCAATATCCAGTTCTCTGTAGTCATTTACGCCGGTGCCGGCAGGAATCAGACGCCCCATAATGACATTTTCCTTTAATCCTTTTAACTTATCCACCTTCCCGGCAATGCTGGCATCGGAAAGGACCTTGGTTGTCTCCTGGAACGATGCGGCTGAGATAAAACTTTCCGTGCTCAAGGATGCCTTTGTTATCCCCAGAAGCAGCGGCTCCGCGATAGCTGGTTTCCCGCCCTGTTCCATTATCCTCCGGTTTTCCTCCTCAAAACGCCATTTTTCCACCTGTTCGCCAAGCAGAAATCCGGAATTTCCCACATCCTTGACCGACACCTGCCTGAGCATCTGCCTTACAATGACCTCTATATGCTTGTCATTTATGCTTACACCCTGCAGTCTATATACCTCCTGCACCTCATTTACCAGGTATTTTGCCAGTTCCTTCGCGCCCCTGATCCTCAGAATATCGTGGGGATTCGCGGAACCGTCCATAAGCGCCTCGCCGGCCCTTATATAATCGCCCTCAAGGACGCTGACATGTTTTCCCTTGGTAATAAAATAATCGATAGGATCGCCCATCTCCGGCGTAATAATAACCCTTCTTCTGCCCTTGCTGTACTGGCCGAAGGAAACGGTTCCGTCTATTTCGCTCAAAATTGCATTTTCCTTGGGCTTCCTGACTTCAAACAGCTCCGCGACCCTCGGAAGACCGCCTGTAATATCCTTTGTCTTGGTAGTCTCCCTGGGGATCTTGGCAAGAACCGTACCGGCATCCACCCTGTCTCCCTCATTTACCATTATGATGGCATCTGTCGGCAGATGATATCGCGCCTGGGCCTTTGCCGGACCCGGGATAACGGCTGTCTTCTTTTCGCTGTCCTTTATGGAGATCCTGGGTCTAAGGTCGGATTGTCTGGACTCAACAATGACCCTGCTGATCTTTCCGGTCACGCTGTCTCTCTTTTCCTGCATGGTTACGCCGTCCAGGATATCGCCGAATTTAACAACACCCTCCACCTCCGTTAAAATGGGATTTGTAAAGGGGTCCCATTCCGCCAGCACCTGACTAGGTTCTATATCCTGGCCGTCTTTTACCTTCAGCGTGGCACCGTAATTGATCTTGTATTTCTCAATCTCCCTGCCCCCTTTGCCGAGGATCGCGATTTCGCCGTTTCGATTCATGATCACAACATTGCCTTCGGCATTTTTTACGGCCTTAAGGTTAAGGAAATGGACCTTTCCCTTATTCCTCGCCTGGATAGTTGTCTGCTCTACCCGCTTGCTTGCAGTGCCTCCGATGTGGAACGTCCTCATTGTGAGCTGGGTTCCGGGCTCGCCTATCGACTGAGCCGCTATGATTCCGACAGCCTCTCCGATATTGACCTCATGGCCATGAGCGAGGTCCCTCCCATAGCATTTCTTGCATATGCCGGTCCTCGCCTGGCAGGTCAGGACAGATCTGATCAGGACCTTTTCGATCCCGGCGGCCTCAATAATGTTTACCTTTTCTTCGTCGATAATCTCATTCGCCGAAACCAGAAGCTCACCGGTAATGGGATCATATACATCCTGTAATACGACCCTGCCGAGAATCCTGTCTCCGACCCGCTGAATTATTTCTCCGCCTTCCATGAGTGAATTGACCCATATTCCATCAACAGTGCCGCAATCCTCCTCGGATATGACGGCATCCTGAGCCACATCCACGAGCCTTCTCGTAAGATATCCCGAGTTGGCGGTTTTAAGGGCGGTATCGGCAAGACCCTTCCTTGCTCCGTGGGTTGATATAAAGTACTGCAGAACAGTCAACCCTTCCCTGAAATTCGAGGTAATCGGCGTCTCGATGATCTCACCGGAGGGCTTCGCCATAAGGCCTCTCATCCCTGCAAGCTGCCTCATCTGGTCCTTGCTCCCGCGGGACCCTGAGTCGGACATCATATAGATGGGATTGAAGCT
>JAFGIC010000386.1 GCA_016929815.1 Deltaproteobacteria bacterium | reverse complement strand
GGTCTTGTCCACACCTGAAGGCCTCGCTGTAGCCTTTGCTTGCGAACAGCCTTACGACACCCGTACCCGCACAGTCAGTTCCCGTGACTCGGGAAGCATAGACGCCGACTCGGTAATTCTGATCGTTGACTTCGACGGAACAAGCACGATCGGCTATGAGTTCCGTGTCTCCATCACGGGTTCATACAGCGACGGCACCATACTGAGAGAAGACCAGCATAACAGGGACTGGGACGGCATATGGAAGCGGGCCGTTTATGAGGATGAGGAGAACTGGTACGCGGAAATGCTTTTGCCCTGGTCCATCGCGCCCATGAATGAGGGCGATAGTGAGACCAGGCGGATCGGCATATCCTTCCAGAGAAGGCTATACTCGACCGGTGAGACCTTCGCCTTCCCGGGAGAGATATATGACTCATCACATGGCGTTTCAAACGCGGCGAAAATTGATATTGCCCGGCATTCAGCCGGGGAGCTTGACATCTCGCCCTATATATCGGTTCTGGGCGATCTTGTGAATGACAGCGCAACCGGAAAGGCCGGGGTGGATCTTTCATGGAAGCCGAGCGGCAGGTTTCAGGTTACGGCCGCGATAAATCCTGATTTCGGCCAGGTAGAGAGCGACAACCTTGTGATTGATTTTTCGGCATTCGAGACCTATTTCAGCGACAAGCGCCCCTTTTTTACTGAAAATCAGGGCATCTTTGATGTGAGCAGAGATGAACTGGGAAGGCTTGTTTACACCCGTCGCGTCGGCGCGATAAGGGACGACGGCAAAGGCGCCAGTGACATTGATGGGGCAATCAAGGCTATCGGTTCAGCCGGACCTGTCAAATACGGCGCTTTTACCGCACAGGAATCGGGAGACATAGGCCGCACTTTTTATGCGGGCCGCGTGCTCTATGCAAAGGAAAAATGGAATGTAGGCATGTTAAGCAGCTATGTGGACAGACCCTTTTTTGACCGCACAGCACGAGTTGATTCGATTGACTACCATTTATCTCTCTTTGGAAATTCCATGCGCTGGGTCGGACAGTTTATGCGCAGTGATATAGATAAGCCATCAGGAGACAGTTCCGGTTTCGGCGCATGGACCGGAATCGACTACACCCCTTCAAAGGAGCGATCCTATGTCCTTTATATGATCCATTACGACGACAAGCTGGATATAAATGACATGGGCTTTCTTAGGCGCAATAATTATGAAGAGCTTATGTGTCTGACGTCCTGGGAAAAAACGGATTTTTCGGAGGATTCCGCCATTGCCAGCGTTTATTGGTTGATAAGAGGTTATCTAAGGCGGAATACGCACGGAGAAAGGTTGCCCGCATCCTTTATGCTCTCACGATTTCAGGATATGCGCAGTGGAGACTCCATAGGTTTGAACTTAACCTATGAGACCGGCGGGTACGATGATATTTTCTCGCGAGGATACGATATAATGTATGTTAATGAGCGATGGAACGGCTCTGCCAGCTATAACACGCCGAGGCGAGGGTCATGGAGCAGGTCCTTTGGACTCAAAATCTTTCAGGAGGGATATGACAACTGGGCGGCAGGGATTAACGGAAGCAGCACATGGTATCCTGATGATAAATTAAACATAGCATTTTCTTTAGATGCTACCTGGAGCCGTGACTGGCTCAACTGGTTGCAGGAGAATCAAGTAGGCGCCTTTTCACGCCGCCAGTTATCAGGCAGGATATCCGGCAACTGGTTCCCTGCTGAAAAACATGAATTCCGTCTCCTCTCCCAATGGATAATCGTCAATGCCGGGGCAATACAAGGATATTTTATAGGCGCTGACGGACGCCTGGAGCCTGATTCCTTTCCTGTAAACGATTTTGCAGCAATGAACTTCGGTCTTCAGCTGCGCTATCGCTATGAACTGGCGCCCCTTTCATATTTTTACCTGGTATATAGCCGGGGCGGCTTTGATTACATAAATGAACCGGATAAGAGCACTGAAGGTTTGCTGTTCGAGAGCACGGATCTAAGGGACTCGGACCAGATTATGGCAAAGCTTCAATACAGGTTTTAAGGCAGCTGTTTGAAGTAAAATCAAAAACATAATTATCAGTAAAGGAGGAGGTTATGAATCAGATTAAATCGTTTATGGGAAGAAGGCAGTTTATGGCTGCCGCCGCACTGGCTTCCGCCTCTGCGCTCGTGCTGAAAACGCTCGGCAGGATTGTTGATCCGATCTTTAAAACAAATATCGCAAGCGCAGCCGAAAAGGCGGCAAGTGGGGCAAAGGCATCCATCAGCACAAATCCTGAGGATATCAGAAAGGTGGGAGGGCTCAAGTGCCTGATAATCTACTTTTCATTAACCGGCAATACGGAAAAAATCGCCAGATCGATACAGAAAGGGATAATTCAAGCGGCAGGTCACTGTGACATTATCCCCATGAAGGAGGCCAATCCGAATAAGTTGGGAGGCTATGATCTGATCGGCTTCGGCAATCCTATTATGGGACAGATGAGATGGAATACCTATAATTTCATTAAGGCGATTCGCTATGTCGGCGGCAAACATCTATTCCTGTTCAGCACCGCCCATTCCGGGGGCAATAATTTCAATGCGCTCTGGACATTGTTCAAAGAACAGGGCCTTATATTCCTGGGCGGGAGGGCCTATAAGGGCGCGGAATACGGACCGCTCGGCGAACCATGCCCTACTGATGCGGACGGACATCCCGACGAAATTGACTGCCAAGATGCCGAGGCATTCGGCAGGCAGATGGTGGAAAACAGCAGACAGATTTACGCGGGCAACACCACCCTGATCCCTGAGCCGCCCGCTGAGATTAATGTCGAAGCAATAACGGAAGTCGATTGGAAAAAACACATGGAGGGCATCCATTGGCATTTAATTTACGATAAGAGCAAATGCCTGTATCCCAAATGTACCCTATGCATGGATATTTGTCCGGTCAACGGTATAGATCTGACGGTGAATCCTCCCCGTCTGTGCGATCCCTGCCTGCCCTGCAACATGTGCGACCAAGTCTGTCCCACAGGAGCCGTGACTGTTGATCCGATACAGATGAGGTGGCAGAATGCGATACACGATTATGAAAAGATGGGACGGCAACGCCTGGCCCAATTGAAACAGGGCATAAAACAGGAGGAACGTCAACGGCAGGCCAGCCCATACGGGCCTTTTAATACGAAACAATACCTCACTAATGAAGAGGTTGCGGAAGGCTACCTCCACCAGGTTTATAAAGTGTTCCCGAAACGGCCCAGGTTTGTAATAGGGTACGGACGCCCCTATGGGATTGATCCGAGGACCCTGGAGGATAGAGGTCCTGTCCCTGAAAATTGGCCGACCTGAGCCGGTGACAGATATGTAGTGAAGTATTTCGAACAGAAATTTATTAG
>JAFGIC010000385.1 GCA_016929815.1 Deltaproteobacteria bacterium | reverse complement strand
TTTTTAATGTAAAAGTCCTGCGTTTTACCTGTGGCGAAAGGGATTCAATGCTGGACTGTAAAGGCTTAAAAATCTTATAATATATTACTATGACTACAAAAAACAACGAAAAGTCCGGGCCCTTTATCAGGGGCGTCACCGGGGTAATACTGGCAGGAGGGAAGAGCAGCCGCTTCGGGACAAATAAGGCATTTGCCGATGTAAACGGTAGGCAGTTGATAAGGAGGGTTATTGATATAATGGGTTCGGTCTTCGAGGAACTTATCATTATTACAAATGACCCCGGAGAGTATTCCTCCCTTGGCCTGCCCATGTATGAAGACCTTATAAAAGGTCTCGGCCCTTTGGGAGGGATATATACAGGCCTTGAGGAGATGCCTGAAAGGCATGGGTTTTTTGTGGCATGTGATATGCCTTTTTTAAATGAAGATCTTATCCGCCACATCACGGAGAAAATAAGCGATGACCTTGACGCGGTAGTCCCGAAGATAGACTGGAAGATGGAGCCCCTCCATTCCCTCTATTCAAAGACCTGCCTCCCCGCCATTAAGGAGTTGATTGATTCGGGGGAATGCATGATAAACAGGTTCTTCCAGTCAATCCGGGCCAAATTTATTAATGAGGACGAGATAAGAAGGCATGACCCTTTGATGATGTCCTTTTATAATATAAACAGACCGGGGGAACTGGTTGAAGCCGTCAACCGAGAATCAATCATCCTGCAGAGAAACGGGTAATTGCGGTTTATATGGTGCAAGGCCGGTCAAAGGGCCAGCCTGTGATAAGGGAATAAATAAGATTGACAGAAGACAGGATCATAAAAATCATTAAAGACAAAGGCCCTCTTACAGGATCGCAGCTCCTTGATCACATTAATGAAGATCCCCTTATTCTGCTGCGCGCCTGCAGGCTTTCAAGGGATCTGGCAGTTAGAATTATAGGGACAAGGTACCTCCGCCTTGACAGGAAGATCGACGGTTTTGCCCGTCTTTCCCCATCAATCCTCAGGGAGTTTCTTACCTATTCGGTGATAGGCCTTAAGACAGACATGATGAGCATGGAAAGCAAGGCTGAAGCGCTGAGATCACATATTGAAAAGATCAGCCGGTATAAATCGGAGCTGGCCTATAACCTTGTGTCTGTGCTTGCAGGCCGCGTCGGGGATGACCTTGTGGTGAAGGATCATGTCTGCTTCATGCTCGCGGGCGATATCGTATTCAATATGGCTCATGATGTGCCCCGCCCCGAAAGGAGCACCCGGAAAAAGGTGCTGGGGTCCGACATTGACATAGTTGCAATTGTTGACAAGGATTTCCCCGAGACCCTTATAAGGAGGCTTGACGATGAGATCTATCGGGAAAAGGGCAGGCTGCTGGTGAACCCCTATATGAGGGAGGAGATCGACTATATTGTCAAAGACCTGGACAAGGTCACGGAACAGATGAAGTTCGATACGTTCAAGCACATGGTGGCATGCAAGATCATGCATGAAGGGGCATTTCTTTACGGCAGCGAGGAGATCTTTCAACTGGTAAAGAGTATGCTCAGGGAAAACGGGGTTATTTTCAAGATAAACAGCATGGAGGAACAGGCCAGGGTTTTCAGGGAACAGGCGGATGAATGCCTTGTAAAGGAGAACCCGGCAAGGCTGAAAGAGATGACGGATTTCTTTTATCCCGCGGAAGAATCCGAGGAGTTTGAATAGATAATCCTGCAACATAAAAAGGTTTTGATATCAATCTTGACTTAGAAAATGCAACATGTTACTTATTTTTACTCATTAAGAAGGCAGGAGATTAAACGAATCGGATTTAATGTCTTTTGCATATGACGGTTAATCTGCCGCAATAAAAGAGGTATCCATGTCGGAAAATAATATAATCATAGACAATCAGAAATATGTTTTTCAACCGGGGCAGACCATTCTTGAGGTCGCGGAGGAAAACGGCATACATATCCCCACCCTCTGCTATCTGAAGGGTGCAACGCCTACGGGCGCGTGCCGTATATGTGTCGTTGAGGTGGAGGGCGCAAAGGCGCTTGTCGCGTCATGCTCCACGCCGGCTGCCCCGAACATGGTTGTCAAGACCTCCTCGCCACGTGTTATCAGGGCCAGGAAATTTAATATAGAACTTCTGCTGTCCTCAGGGCATCACAATTGTCTTGCCCAGGATCTGGATAACGATTCCTGGACAGACGCACAGCTGGAGGCCTTAAGCGCTAAAGGTCATGAGGATCTTTGCCCGGCCTATGGAAGGTGCAAACTTCAGGATCTGGCAATCGAGTACCGGGTAAGAACAAACCACTTTCAACCATCAGAACAGAGATACGCGATTGAGGATGCGAGCCCGCTTATTGTAAGGGATTTTTCCCGCTGCATACTATGCGGAAGATGCGTCCAGGCATGCAACGAGGTGCAGGTCAACAGGGCAATAAGCTTCGGGTACAGGGGATCGTCGGCAAAGGTGGTTACAAAGGGCGACCGCCCGCTGTCCGAGTCCGACTGCGTGTTCTGCGGGGAGTGTGTGCAGGCCTGTCCTGTCGGCGCCCTTTTTATTAAGGGAGAAATATCTTCAGGCGATCTTGATCCCGGAATCAAAAAGGTCCGTACGACATGCTCATACTGCGGCGTGGGGTGTCAGCTTTATCTGCATGTAAAAGAGAATAAGGTGATAAGAGTAACGGGCGTTGAAAACGTAGGGCCTAATTTCGGGAGCTTGTGCGTTAAAGGACGGTTCGGCTACAATTTCATTAATGATCAAAAGCGGCTGACAAGGCCCCTTATCAGGGAAAACAACGAATTCAGAGAGGCGACCTGGGATGAGGCCCTTAACCTGATAGCAAAACGGCTGATTGATATAAAAGATGACCATGGCCCTGATTCAATCGGCGTGTTCTCCAGTGCCCGCATCACCAATGAAGAAAATTATCTGGCACAGAAGTTCACAAGGGCGGTGATTGGCACAAACAATATAGATCACTGCGCCCGTCTCTGTCACGCATCAACTATTGCCGGTCTGTCCGCAAGCTTTGGAAGCGGGGCCATGACGAATCCCATTGAGGATGTAGAAAAGGCCGATGTTATTCTGATAACCGGGTCAAACACGACTGAAAATCATCCCGTGCTCTCATCCTATGTAAAGAGAGCGGTCACATACCGAGGGACGAAACTAATAGTCGTTGATCCGAGAAAGATCCCCATAACAGACTTCGCAACCTTCTGGCTGAGGCAGAACCTGGGGACGGACGTGGCCTGGTTGAACGGGATGATGCACGTAATCATAAAGGAAAGGCTTTACGACGAAAAGTATGTAAATAGCAGGACAGTGGGCTTGGATGAACTGAAAAAGACAGTTGAAAAATACACACCTGAATATGTTGAAGGTATTACAGGGATTCCAAAAGACCTGCTTGTCAAGGCCGCGCGCATGTACGCCCAGGCAAAGGCCGCATCGATTATTTATTCCATGGGCATCACTCAGCACACAACTGGGACAGACAACGTCAAGTCGGTAGCAAATCTTTCAATGCTGTGCGGTAACGTAGGTATTGAAGGCGGCGGCGTCAATCCCCTGAGGGGGCAGAACAATGTCCAGGGCGCCTGCGATATGGGGGCACTGCCCAATGTCTATACCGGTTATCAGAAGGTGGATGACCATGCGATAAGAGACAAAATGGAAAGGGCCTGGGGCGTTAAAGGATTGCCTGCCGCCCCCGGCCTTAGCGTCACCCAGATGATAGAGAAGGCCCATGAGGGCGGGGTAAAGGCCATCTATATTATCGGAGAAAACCCCATGTTGTCCGATCCCGATCTGAATCATGTAAAAAAGAGCCTGGAAAAGCTGGAATTCCTTGTTGTCCAGGATATATTCCTTACAGAGACAGCCGAACTCGCGGACGTTGTGCTGCCGAGTGCATCCTTTGCGGAAAAAAGCGGGACATTCACCAATACCGAGAGGAGGGTTCAACTTGTAAGAAAGGCCGTGGCGCCGCCTGGTAAGGCAAAGGAAGACATGGAGATAATCTGCGCCCTGTCAGGACGCATGGGATATCCCATGGCTTACAATGACTCCGGCGCCGTGATGGAGGAGATCGCCAAATTGACCCCATCCTACTGCGGCATAAATCACGGCAGGCTTGAACATGAAGGCATACACTGGCCATGCCCTGCAAAGGACCATCCAGGTACACCGTGCCTTCATATTGATAAATTCACCTGCGGGCTTGGTGTGTTTCATGGTATAGATTATGCTCCTCCGGCAGAAATCCCGGATAAGGAATACCCCTTATTTCTGACTACAGGACGTGTCCTGTATCAGTATCATACCGGTACAATGACAATGAAGTCCCAGGGTCTTAATGACCTAGCCCCAAATAGCTTTGTTGAGATATCCAAAAGGGATGCGGATGGCATTGGGATCAAGGATGAGGATATGCTCAGAATCACCTCAAGGAGAGGAGAGATCAAGGCTAAGGCAAGGATATCTGAAAAGGCGGTTGACGGCACGGTCTTCATGCCGTTCCACTACGCCGAGGGTGCAGCCAATATCTTGACAAACAGGGCACTCGATCCTGTGGCAATGATTCCCGAATACAAGGTATGCGCGGTAAGGCTGGGAAAATTGTAGGACTCAGGGATTCGAGCCGCGCGTCGAATCCCTAAGCCTGATTCAAACATCGATCTTTCCTTCTTTTAAATATATCTACAGCATTCCTAACCGTAAGCAGAAAGAAAAATGGACATTAAAAAACAACAAAGGATAGATGAGGTAAAGGCGCTTCTTGAAGGCTTTGCAAAAGCAAATTTAAGCCATGAGATATCCGGGTACGTCCTTAAACTATGGGACATGATCGGCAGAAAGAGAAATTATATCATTACCGGCGGGAAAAAGGAGGTCTGGGCGTCTGCCGTTATATACGCCATCGCCCGTCTTAATTTTCTCTTTGATTGTAAAAGCAAAGACTATTTGCCGCCTGATACCATTGTTGAATTTTTCGGGACTAAAAAATCAACCGTCGCATCCAAGGCATCAGAGATAGAAAAGGTATGCCGGATCCATATGGGGCATGAAGGCTTCTGCCGACAAGAGATATCAGATTCATTTAGCTTCGTCCAATTATCGAACGGTATGGTTCTCAGCAAAGATATGGCCAAGAAGATGGGGGTTATCTGAGAAACTGCCGATAGATTATTGTTGGAATATAACGGCGCCTATAAAGGCTCTTTGATGCATCATGATGAGGAGGCATGGCAGGAAGCATTGGACATGGTCTGCATAAAGCTGTATAAATACCTGGAAAGCAGAAAAGCAGCCGGTCATTAATATTAAATCGTCGGCCTCGAAAATACGCAGAAGAGTAACATGATAACCGAATCCTTGCATGCACTTGACCATGTTAGAGAATCCTTTAATACTGCGACAAGCAGAAGAGAGAGATCTCTTATCGGTCAATTCCTGACGCCTGCCCCAATCGCACATTTTATGTCAACAATGTTTGAACCCAAAGGTCAAGATATAAGAATTCTTGATCCTGGTGCGGGAACGGGCGTGCTTTTTGCTGCATGCGTGGAGACCTTGATTTCCAGGAAGACACGACCTCGATCCATTGAGGTTGTCGCCTATGAGACAGACGATATGATCCTTCCACATCTGGAAAGGACAATGAAACAGTGTGAATCGATCTGCAAGGTTAATGGAATCACTTTTCATGGGACAGTGAAAGCGGAAGATTTTCTTTTATCGGCTATTGCAGAGACCAGTGAAACCTTTTTTGCCCCACAGGCAAAACCGTTTACCCACGTTATCATGAATCCGCCTTATAAAAAGATTAATGTTAAGACTGAGATCGCCCAAAGATTATATGCATCAGGCATTGAAGTTGCGAATCTTTATGCCGCCTTTGTTTGGCTTTCCGTGCGGTTACTTGAAAATGGCGGCCAATTGGTCGCTATAACGCCACGAAGCTTCTGTAACGGACCCTATTTTAAAAAATTCCGTCTTGAATTTCTAAGAAGGCTTAATCTCAAGAAAATTCACGTGTTCATGTCAAGAAACAAGGCATTCGGCGATGATAATGTCCTGCAAGAAAATATCATCTATTATGCTGTCAGAGACAAGCAGAAACCGAAGCCTGTTGCAATATCCATGTCTGAAGGCATGGATTTTGATAATGAGTTGAGCCTATCAATCCCCTTTGATCAGATCGTGCATCCAACCGACAGGGATTCATTTATCCACCTGGGAATAGATAAAGACAACCTCGATATCATGCAAAAGATAGGTTGCTTTGTGTCTTCCCTCGGCAAGCTTAATCTTGATGTTTCCACCGGTCGTGTTGTCGATTTCAGGGCCAAAGAACATTTGAGACAGCAGCCCCAGGAGGGGACAGCTCCCCTGATCTATCCTTGCCATTTTTTAGATGGCTTCATCAATTGGCCTGTTGAATCAGGGAAAAAACCAAATGCCATAATTTTATCATCTGAGACATCAGATCTTATGGTGGAATCCGGATATTATGTGCTGGCAAAAAGATTCTCAACCAAGGAGCAGCAAAGACGGATCATGGCAGCAATATATGATCCTTCCCGAAACAAGGCTTCCTATATAGGTTTTGAAAACCATTTAAATTATTTCCATTTACAGGGGAAAGGCATGTCTGATGCTTTGGCAAAGGGGCTTGCCCTGTATCTGAATTCCACGATTGTTGACCGATATTTTCGTCTCTTCAGCGGGCACACACAGGTTAACGCCACTGACCTGAGAAAGATGCCCTATCCGACAAAGGAACAGCTTTTACGTTTTGGTTCCCATGTTAAAGATAAAATGCCTGATCAGGAGACTATCGATGCTATCATAGAAAAGGAGTGCCAAATTGGGGCAAAAATAAACGGATTGTCTTCTGATTATTCATTTTTCAATCACTTCTCATTTTACCCTAGCAAAGCAAATTAGGAGAACAAATGTTAGAGCTTGATATTATTAAGACAATACTCAAAGACAGTAATTACCACCTTTCCCTGTTTTCGGATGAAGAAATAGAAGATTTGCGGGCGAAGGCATATACCAAAACCGTCAGGGGAAAAGAGACCGCTTTTGTTAAATGCATTGTACGGGAAAAGGAGATACAGCTTAAACCCGAAGAGATCGTCCGGCAACTTTACGCTACAAGACTCATTGATCCTAAACAATATGGTTATAAAAAGAATAGATTAGCCTTTGAACACCCCGTCAATTTTGGAAGGGAAAAGAAAAGCGCTGATATTGTTATCTTTGATAAAGACCGCCCCGACGCCTCGTACATCATTGTTGAACTAAAGAAGCCGAAACTCAAAGACGGCAAAAATCAACTGCGATCCTATTGTAATGCTACCGGCGCTCCCATAGGAGTGTGGACCAATGGCGAGCAGATATCACATTATAACCGTAAAGACCCGAACTATTTTGAAGACATCACTGATATCCCAAAGTCAAATCAATCCTTAAAGTACATTCTAAGCGAACGATTTACCCTGAGGGATTTAATAATCAGGGATAAGATCAGCAACGAGCGAAAATCATTAAAAGACATTATCCAGGAGATGGAGGATGAAGTTCTGGCAAATGCAGGCGTTGATGTCTTTGAAGAAGTATTCAAGCTGATATTCACCAAGCTATATGATGAATACCTGAGCCAAAAGGATAAGGGCGTCCTCAATTATTTTTTAAGACAGGTCACAAAAACCGTAGTGCATGAGCCCCCCGCAAAATATGGAATTAAACCGTCCTATCTTGATGGGTCGGATTATGATGCACTAAAAGCAGCTGTTACCGGCATTTCCGATGAAGGCTTCAGGGTGATGGAGTTCAGGAATTCCGGCCAGACAGATACAGAGTTGAAAAAGAAGATACAAGACCTGTTTGACCAGGCAAAGAGCCAGTGGCCGGGCGTCTTCCCTGAGGGCTCCACATTCGAATTATCAGACAGCCATTTAGCAATCTGCGTTTCAAGTCTACAGGATGTGAAGTTGTTTAACTCCAATCTCCTTGTTGTTGATGAGGCCTTTGAATACCTGGTAAACAAATCTGCCAAGGGTGAGAAAGGACAATACTTCACGCCCCGTCATGTCATTGATATGTGTGTCCAGATGCTCAACCCTAAAAGGGGTGAATATATGATTGATACAGCATCAGGCAGTTGCGGCTTTCCAGTTCATACTATTTTTAAATTGACCGGCCACCTGTTCAGCAATGAAGAAATCCCCGAGGATGAAAAACATCACGTGTTAAAGGTCTTCGGGATCGACTTTGATGAAAAGACGGTTCGTGTCGCCCGCACACTCAACCTGATAGCCGGCGACGGAGAGACAAATGTCCTTCATCTCAACTCACTTGATTATACGCGCTGGAAGGACAAGACGGAAAAGGATAAAAAATGGATCAGCACCTATGGCAAGGGCTACAGCAGATTGGAAAAACTCGCAGCAGAAAAAGGGGAATATAAAAAATTTAATTTCGACATTCTTATGGCAAATCCTCCTTTCGCCGGTGATATCAAAGAAAGCCGCATCCTTCATCAGTTTGATTTGGGATTTAAAAACAACGGCAAGGCCCAAAGCAAGGTGGGACGTGATATCCTTTTTATAGAAAGGAACCTGGATTTTCTTAAACCGGGCGGACGCATGGCAATCGTTTTGCCTCAAGGCAGGTTTAACAACACAACCGATAAATACATCCGTGACTTTATTGCCGAGCATGGCCGAATTCTTGCTGTGGTCGGTTTGCATGGCAACACATTCAAACCTCACACCGGCACCAAAACAAGCGTGCTATTCGTTCAGAAGTGGGATGATAAGCTTTGCCCCAAGGTTGATGACTACCCGATCTTTTTTGCAGTTTCTGAAAAAGGCGGCAAAGACAACTCCGGAGATTACATCTATTTAAAAAATGGAGGCGGGCAATATAAGCTAGATAAAAATGGGCACTTGATTGTAGCGCATGACTTGCATAATCATGGAGGCGAGCTGCCTGATGGCATAGCTGAAGCCTTTATCAAATGGGCGAAGAGCGAGAAACTATCGTTTTGGGTGAAGAGGTAAAGATGCAGTATCAAATACTTAATTACTCAACTACAATGCAGGATGATGGCACGTTTCGCTTGGATGCTGAGCATTATCAAGAACAATTTCTTATGAATCAAGAAAGACTCATTAGATTCGGTTCGACCCCCTTGCTTAAATTGATCTCTCAACAAGTAAAGACCGGCCATACTCCTTCAATGAAAATTGAATCCTATTATGGTGGGGATATTAGTTTTGTAAAAACTGATAATCTTAGAGACTTTAAAATTTCTGGTGAATTTAGTCACTATTTAAGTAAATCTGGCAACGAAATCATTAAAAGAAGTGCGTTAAAAAATGACGATTTGATAGTAACAATAATCGGAGCTACTCAGAAAATAGTTGGACGTGCGGCTTTGGTGCGCAAGGAAAATTTGCCAGCGAATATTAATCAAAATATCGCGCTAATACGACTTAAAAAACAATATTCACCTGAATTCCTTTCGGCATATCTCAATTGTAAAATTGGAAGGCTCGCCGTGTGGTATCTTTCAAGGCAAACCGAACAAGTAAATCTTAATTGCCGAGAAATAGAAAAAGTTTTAGTTCCTAATATTTCAGATGTTTTCGTTAGCTCCATTGAAGATATTTATAAAAAAGCAGTAGCATGTGAACATGATTCAAGATCAGCATATAAAAAAGCTCAAAACTTCCTGCTTTCGGAACTTGGTCTTTCCAACTGGCAACCAAAACACCAACTGACCTTCATTAAAAATTATTCGAATGGGCATGATGAGTTGGGGAATTTGGTTTCAATAAGGAAATGCATTGAAGTTGGAAGTGATGAATATCTTAATGAAGGCATCCCTTTTATAAGAGTCAGTGACCTGTCATCTTTTGAACTCACTGAAGAGAAATATATTTCAAAAGAGCTTTATTTTGAGTTAGCTCAACACCAACCGAAAAAAGGAGAGATTCTACTCAGCAAAGACGCAACGCCAGGCATTGCATATTTCCTCAGAGAAAATTCTCGTAAAATGATTCCATCCGGTGGTATTTTGAGATTAAAATTAAAAGATAACCGTCTTAATGAAGATTATCTTACTTTAGTTCTGAACTCTCTTATCGTTAAGGAACAGATCAATCGTGATGTAGGTGGTTCTGTGATTCTGCATTGGCGGCCTGACCAGATAAAAGAAACATTGATCCCCATTCTTCCGAAAACTGATCAGGGCAAGATAAAAGAAAAAATTATTCACTCCTTTGAATTAAGGAAACAGTCTAAGCACTTGTTGGATTCCGCCAAACATGCTGTCGAAATTGCCATTGAACAGGATGAAGGGGCAGCAATCAAATGGCTTGAGGAGCAGACAGAAAGCAGAAAACATTGAGTCAGATTCTTGAAAATAAATAGGGGGGACAAGATGAAAAAGGAACTCATTGTTGATTTATTTCGAAAGTTTGAAGAGGCTTGCTATCTTTATAATGGAATTGAATGCTGGAGCGCGGGGGAACGATAGGAGATATTGTGGTATTCCAGATGGGACAACTTTAAAAATATCATTGATAAAACCAAAATTGCTTGTGAAAAGGCCGGCATCCGGATTTCTGATCATTTTGCCGATGTCGGGAAAATGATCGTGGTCAACAAATTCAATATTTTCTTATCATTTCGTTGACAGCAACAAAATGATTTATAAAAAGTGGTATGTTATTGCAGTTGAGATATAGTTCCTTGAGTGTTTAGGCTACATTAATAAGATCCAGACAAGAGGAATTTCTTATGGATAATGAGAAAAAAGATATTCGTTGGAAACAGAGATTCCAGAATTTTGAGAAGGCATTCCTGCTTCTTGAAAGGACCCTGGGGATAAAAAATCCTTCTGAGGCAGAAAAAGGCGGCTTGATACAGTTCTATGAGATGTCATTTGAACTGGCCTGGAAGCTGATGAAGGATTATCTGGATGAGCTGGGATTCACGGTCAATTCGCCCAGGGAGGCAATCAAGCAGGCGTTTCAATCCGGGATCATCGAAAACGGACAGGAATGGATCGACGCACTGGAGGATAGAAACCTTACGACCCACACCTATGACGAAGGCACGGCTGAAAAGGTCGTTTCCACAATCCGGACCTCCTATTTCCCGATGTTGAGGCAGGTATATCTTGGATTATCCAAAGAGGTTAAGAGATGATACACGGACTAAATGACCGGGAGATATCAAACATCATCAAGGCATCAGAAGAATTGCCGGAGATAGAAGAGATTGTGATATTCGGCTCCCGCGCAAAGGGGAATTTCAAGAAGGCTTCGGATATTGATCTTGCAGTAAAGGGCGGGTCAATTACGGATGCGGTTATAAAAAGCCTGAGCGGGAGGTTGAATGAAGAGATGCCCATGCCGTATTTTTTTGATGTTGTACATTATGAATCCATAAGCAACAAAGATCTTCTTGATCACATCGACAGGATTGGGATAGTGATCTATAAAAAGAGATAGAATAAGGCCTTCCCTCTGGGAGGGGTATCGAAAGCTCTATCAAAATATTAAAGATAGAGTTTAGAAGACATATCTTTTATGGTCTGAAGACACGTTTCATCCTTCTCTTCGGTTTACGTGAATTAATCATACAGAGAATATCCGGTCAGTAAGAGCAAACCTTGGATATAGTGCCTTGGGCGTACTTGACGGCGATACTGTGACATGGTTCCGGATTGGGCGCCATGATGAATATGAACTGTATTTTGGGCATTGATCTTATTGACTTCCCAAGCCGGTTAACATATATTTATCTTATGTTATACTAATATAGTAATTATATTTTCACATCAATATTGTTCTGCTTCAAGAATGTTCTAATAGAATTGCGCGTGAGGTCATTGTTTGATTTGCAGGGCATCTGATGCCCATTCTGGTCATTGGGAAGTCTTTGAAGTGACAGGATCTATTTATGGAAAAACGTAAAATAGCCCTGATAACCGGCGCAAGCAAGGGGATAGGCGCGTCAATCGCCCTCACGCTGGCGAGACAGGGTTTTGATATATGGCTCAACTACAAAAGCGATCATGAAGGGGCGGCAAAGGTTGCGGGGATGATAGAAGATGCAGGCTCAGGGTGCATGCTGCTGCCCTTTGATGTGTCTAAGGTTGAATCCGTCCGTGAAGTTCTGAATCCGCTCTTGGAAAAGGACGTACCCTATGTCCTGGTAAACAACGCGGGCCTTGCCAGGGATGCACTACTCGTATGGATGAGCGAGGAGGAGTGGCGCGATGTCATGTCCGTGAGCCTGGACGGCTTTTTTAACGTGACCAAGATTGTTCTCAATTGGATGCTCAGAAAGAGGGAAGGACGCATAATAAATATAGTGTCCACATCCGGGGAGATCGGCCTGCCCGGACAGGTAAACTATTCGGCAGCCAAGGCGGGATTGATAGGCGCAACAAAGTCACTTGCCAAGGAGGTTGCAAAACGCAATGTCCTTGTCAATGCCGTCTCGCCGGGGTTTATTGAGAGCGAGATGACGAAGGACCTCCCAAGGGACAAGGTGCTTCCGATGATTCCCCTGGGACGTTTCGGAAGGCCGGAAGAGGTCGCGGCCATGGTCGGATTTCTCTGTTCGGAGGGGGCGTCATACATTACCGGGCAGATATTCCCGGTTAACGGCGGGACAAGCACATAACAATATGCACAGGACAGCAATCACAGGCATAGGCATCATCTCATGTCTCGGCAATGACATAGAGACAGTGGGAGAATCTTTGCGCAAGGGAAAATCAGGGATCGGCATTGATGAAGCCCGCGTTAAACTCGGTTTTCGAAGTCCCCTGACCGGGATGATAAGGGGGTTTGACCCGGATAAATATCTCTCCAGAAAGCAGCGCAAGACCATGCCGGACTTTGCAGTCTATTCCTTTGCGGCAGTTCAGGATGCACTTAGCATGTCGGGCCTGGAGCAGGACGATATACAGAATGACCGCACCGGCATCATCTTCGGGTGCGACTCCAGCTGTATTGCCGCTATAGAGCAGGTGGAGCTTCTTCGCAGACACATGGAGACAAAATCCATAGGAAGCGGCCTTATCTTTCGTTCAATGACATCCACCGTCACCATGAACCTTAACACCATCCTTAAGACAAAGGGCGCCTGCTGGACCATCAGCTCCGCGTGTTCCAGCGGGGGGCACGCCATTGGGCAGGCAGCGGGTCTTATCGCACTTGGGCGGCAGGACCGCGTCATCTGCGGAGGGGCTCAGGAGATAAACTGGGAGTCCATGTGCAGTTTTGACGGCCTTGGCGCATTTTCAGTGCGTATAGACAATCCGGAGGCCGCAAGCCGCCCATTTGACGCGGGTCGTGACGGGCTGGTTCCCAGCGGAGGCGCAGCCGCCCTGGTCCTAGAGCAATATGACCTTGCAAAAAAGAGGGGTGCGCGGATACTGGGAGAGGTTATAGGCTATGCCTTTTCTTCGGACGGGTATCACCTGTCTGTACCCAGCCTGGACGGACTTGCCAGGGCCATGACCGGGGCCTTGAAGGATGCACATCTTAACCCTTC
>JAFGIC010000384.1 GCA_016929815.1 Deltaproteobacteria bacterium | reverse complement strand
GTGACGCCCTGTGTCATGTGTAATGAATGCCACGGGACATCATCTACCAAAGGACCATGGCTTACCTTCTGCGCGGTAAATCCGAAGCTCGGACTGCCATCTTCGGTAAGATCGATCCTTCCTCCTGCCGTATCAAAGAAGGTTGCCGTGATCGGCGGAGGCCCTGGAGGAATGAAAGCTGCCATAACAGCCGCGGAAAGGGGGCACAAGGTGACGCTATTCGAGAAGAGCAACGCCCTGGGAGGGCTGCAACGACATACGGATTATTGTCCGTTGAAATGGTCCTTCAAGGATTACAAGGATTATCTGATCAATCAGGTAGAAAAGGCCGGTATAGACGTACATCTGAAGACCGATGCCACCCCGGAAATGATTAAGTCAAAGGGTTTCGATGCCGTCTTGGTTGCCCTTGGCGCGGAGCCTTTTATCCCGAATATTCCGGGCGCTGACGGCGAAAACGTCTATGATATACTTGACGCCTATGCCAGGGAGAAGTCCATGGGGAAAAACGTCGTGCTAATAGGCGGCGGGGATTTCGGCACAGAGGCAGGGATCTCTCTTGCCAAGGCAGGGCATAATATAATTGCCCTGACAAGCGCTGATGAAATGATGACCTCCGGTCCCCATGACAGGATCGCTCAGATAGACCTCTACCAGAATATGGAAAACTTCAGCTATATTGTAAAGGCCACAGTCACAGGCATATCAGGCGACAAGGTAAATTATAAGGATGCCGACGGGAATGAAAAGTCCGTCAAGGCCGACAGCGTGGTCATATATGCGGGACTTAAACCAAGGCAGCAGGAGGCCTTAAAGTTTTCGGATTCTGCCAAGCAGGTACTTTTGCTGGGCGACTGCACCGGCCATAACGGCACGATTCAAAAGACGATCCGCAGCGCGTTCTTTATGGCGTCACAGGTGTAGATAAGGGTAATACTCAGATTCTGTTACAATATGTTACATTTTGATACACAATAAAAACAGACAATGAGATTTTTTTCTGTTATCCTCTCCGCCAACGCAACAGAGAGGAGGATGATCCATGGGCAGAAATCAAAATCGACAAAGAGGCGTTTCCCGTAGAGATTTTCTTAAAGGAGCGGCGGCGGCGGCAGCGGCCGGCGGCATACTGCCGTCTGCCCGAATAACCGGGGCAGCGATCAGCCAAACCGCTCCATCCTCCTCAATAGCCTTCAATGGCGAGGAATTGCTCGGCAAACCGACAGATACCTCGATTACTGTCAATATCATTCCAAATGCCGCGATAGAGTACCACTACCAATACGGCGCCTCTCAAGGATCTTATGGTATGCAGACGTCCGACTCTATTGCCTCCGCAGGTCAACCCCATGAAGTTGTCATCGCCGGGCTCAAGCCCAACTGCCGCTATTATTACCGCATGCGGTACCGCGCGGCCGGCAACGAGAAGGCTGAATGGTTGCCGCGTCCGGAATACTCCTTCCATACGCAACGCGCCCCGGGCAGCGCTTTTTCATTCACGATCATCTCCGATTCCCATGCCATGTACAATGAGCAGTACAGACAGGCCGTTGCCGACATCATTGCCGATCAGCCCGATTTCCACCTTGATCTTGGCGATACCTTTATGACCGATAACGATACAAACCAGGAACAGGTGAATAATGCGTATCTGGCCCAGCGCAATCCTTTATATATGGGCGGCATCGGACATTCGGCGCCGGTATTTCTGGCATCCGGGAACCATGAGAATGAGGAGGGATGGAATTTTGATGACGCCTTCAGTATCGCCATTGCAAGCGTAAAGGCTCGAAAGCTCTTCTATCCCACCCCGGTCACGGACAAATTTTATTCCGGAAACGATGACCTCCTGGCAGCCGTTGAAGTCGAAGGCGATCAACACAGGGAGAATTACTATGCCTGGGAGTGGGGAGATGCGCTCTTTGTTGTAATGGATCCATATCACTACACGATGTCCAACCCTTACGGGGCACGCGCAAAGGAAGGTGCCGATGACCCCGCAATAGGCGACAGGTGGAATTGGAGTCTTGGACTGCAACAGTTCAATTGGCTCAAAAAAACCCTGGAAAACAGTAAGGCCAGGTACAAGTTTATATTTGCACACCACATGCTGGGCGGTTCGCAAAACTACGTGCGAGGAGGCGCAGTCCCTGCACACATGTTCGAGTGGGGAGGATATAATGCCGATGGAACCACATGGGGTTTTGATAAACAGCGTCCGGGTTTCGGAAATGTGCCGATCCATCAGCTCATGATAGATAACGGCGTAAACGCCTTTTTCCACGGTCATGACCACCAGTATGCCTATGAGGAGCGGGATGGTATTGTTTATCAGAGCTTGCCTCGGCCCAGCACGGGTCTGGATTTCAATATTTATAAGGAAAACAACCCCTATACAAAACGTGTACTTGGAAACCCTGGATATCTGCGGGTCAATGTTTCACCGGATAAGACAACCGTTGAATATGTCAGGTCCAATGCCGTGGAGGTCTCTCACTCTTATAATATTCTGCCAATTTTCTCTTGACACCCCAACCCAATTGTCCGATTATGCCCCTATTCATGTCTTATTTCTAATCCCTAATAAGGCAAAGGGGCATATCCTGGATGTTTACATATCAGTATTTAGATATTCAGGGTCCGAACAATAATACTTTCATAAACCGGCAATAATCCCGCTTTAAACACAATGAAAGGAAAGTAATCTATGAAGAAAAAAACATTCAATAAAAAGATCAGTCTTCTGTTCGTGTCGGCAATGATTATATCGCTTTGCTTCATTGGGTTCTCCGCCTTTGCGCAGGGCCCGGGCGCGGC
>JAFGIC010000383.1 GCA_016929815.1 Deltaproteobacteria bacterium | reverse complement strand
CTGTGCATAAAATAACAGGCAGGTCGGCAAATTTATTCCTTATATCCTGCAGGAGATCAAGCCCGTTGTAATCAACCATCTTTATATCAAGCACCACAAGGTCCGGTTTTTCATTATTAATTCTCTCCATCAGCATATAGCCGCTGTCGGCTGTAATCACTTCGTATCCGACCTCCGACAATTCCTCAGAATACAGGAACCTGATATGTTCCTCGTCATCGACAATAAGTATCTTCGCCATATTCAATTCTCCAAGGTAGGCATTGGCTGCAAGGGCCTGTGTTATTCCCTGACGAATCTTAATAAATTCTTAAGAAAGGCCTAAAGATATAAAAAGAAACGCACATTTTGCACTGAATTATTGACGTCATTTTTACCATATTTTTTAATAAAGGGCAAATATAAACGATTCCGTTCGTTAAATTTCTATGACCGGTCAGTAATGTCCGCTATTTTTTCATAAGATCGAACTAACTGCCGGAGGAGGCGCATTTTTTAAGATACTACCAGGTCATCCTGACCTTCACCCCTCTCTCGTGCAGATAGGTCTTGATCTCTTTTATTGTGTAGGAGCCGAAATGGGTCATGGAGGCTATCAGGGCTGCATCCGCACTGTCATCCCTGAGCACATCAAAGATATGCTCAGGCGTCCCTGCGCCCCCTGATGCTATAACAGGAATATTCACATTTGATGATATCAGCCTGTTTAATGTCAGTTCATAACCGTCTTTAGTGCCGTCAGCATCAATGGAATTGAGGCAGATCTCTCCTGCCCCGAGGGCCTCGGCCCTTTTGGCCCATTCGAGGGCGTCAATCCCGGTGGAGGTCCTTCCTCCGTCAATGACCATCTCGTACCCGCTGGGGATTCTGTCCGTAACCTGCACCTTTTTCACATCCATTCCAAGGACTATGCACTGGCTGCCGAAGGCCTCTGCGCCTTCCGAGATAATCCCCGGGTTCCTGATCGCGGCGGAATTGACACTTACCTTTTCAGCGCCTGCAAGGAGCACCTGCCTCATGTCTTCAAAGGTCCTTATACCCCCTCCCACGGAA
This sequence comes from Deltaproteobacteria bacterium, assembly GCA_016929815.1. Taxonomy (GTDB): domain Bacteria; phylum Desulfobacterota; class DSM-4660; order Desulfatiglandales; family HGW-15; genus JAFGIC01. Next base: position 6,122 of record JAFGIC010000383.1, on the reverse strand, counting down.
AAGGGTATGAATATCTTCTCGGCAACCTTTCTTACGGTCTCGATCATGATATCCCGTTTTTCATGGGACGCCGTGATATCATAAAAGACAATCTCGTCCGCGCCATCCCTGTAATACTGGGCGGCTGTCTCAACAGGGTCGCCTATGTCCACATTCCCCTTGAACCTGACCCCTTTTGTCAGTTTCCCGTCACGGACATCAAGACACGGTATGATCCTCTTACTCAACATAATCCCTGCCGTCCCATTTACAGAAATTATCCAGGATCTTCAGCCCCGGCTCCCCGCTCTTCTCAGGGTGGAACTGCATTGCCGCGAGGTTCCCTGCAGAAAGCGCGGAGGCAAACCTGGCAATATAATCGGTCTCCCCCAGGACCCTGTCAGGATCATCGGGCAAGGGATAATAGGAGTGCACGAAATAGAACTCACTGTCCGGTTCAACTCCCTGAAAAAGGGGATGTTTTCTCCTGAGCATAACGCTGTTCCATCCCATATGAGGCACCTTCAGACCTGATGATTCAACGGCAAATCTTTTTACCTTACCCCTTATAATGCCCAGGCACTCCGTATCGTTCTCTTCGCTTCTTTCCATTATGATCTGTGTCCCGAGACATATGCCGAGTATCGGCTTCTTTTCATTAAATGCCTCTATCAAGGCCCTGTCCAGCCCCTTCTTTTTAAGGTCGGTCATGGCCCTGCCGGCCGCGCCGACGCCCGGAAATATGATCCTCTCTGCACGGGCTATACTTGAGCAATCATCGGTTATCACGGACTTCCTTCCGAGACGATCCATGGCCCTCTTCACGCTGGTAAGATTGCCCGCGTTATAGTCTATTATTGCAATCATAATCCTTTTTTAAAAAAGACCCGGGTGTTTCTTTATCTCCTCTTCTACCTTCTCCGTGTCAGGCGAATTATACCTGGCCAGCATCTGGAGATGGAAAAGGCTGTCCGGGTCAATGGACGTAAATTTTACGGCTACATCTCCATGTTCACACCGTATGATTATCCCTTCAACCTTTACGTTGACATCACTTTCAGGCATCCCCAGATTGATAATTATCGAACAGGGATCATTCGGCTCCAGATCTGCATGAATCGGCAGAAGACACCCGCCTATGCTGAGATTTGATATCATATCCGTTTTGAATGAATCGCCCTTAACATAAAGTGTCGCATTCATGTTAAGAATAAAACGTGAAAATCTGCGCTTTTCATCTTCCATATCCAAACCTCCTTCCATAAATTGATGAACGCTCAAAAAGCCCGATGATTTCTGAAGGCCGACAACTTAAAGTGCAGTTCCGAAGATTATTATTCCCGGAACCGTTGCATTCTATTATGCAGGATAAATATATTTTTACAAGGTTTTTCCCCATATGTATTTGACCATCTGCGCTCCCCCAGCAAAGTCTTATCTTCGATTAAGCTGTCCGTGCAACGTCAAGCGGCTGTACCGGCCTCTGTCTTTAACCTCTTATCTTCTCAACCTCTGCCTTCAGTCCTCAGTCTTCTTCCTTTTATCTCTCGTGACCAACCTGAAGAACAGCGGCACGAAAAAGACGCCGATAAAGGTGGCCGTAAACATCCCTCCCACAACACCGGTTCCGATGGAATGACGGCTCGCCGCCCCGGCGCCTGTCGCCAGAGCAAGGGGAAGCGTGCCCAGAATAAAGGCTATGGAGGTCATAATAATGGGACGGAGCCTGATCCTCGCTGCCTCAACAGCCGCATCGAACACGGACATCCCGTCCTTGTGCATCTTTGAAGCAAACTCAACGATCAGGATCGCATTCTTTGCGGAAAGGCCTATGAGCACAAGCAGGCTTATCTGGAAATATATGTCATTGGAAAGCCCCCTCATCCAGAGCGTCATTATTGCACCGAAGAGTCCGAAGGGCACAACCATGATAATGGAAAGGGGCAGAGACCACTTTTCATATAGCGCAGCAAGTATTAGAAATACCATGACTATTCCGAAGGCAAAGGCAATAATGGAGGTGCTGCCGGCCTTTTTCTCCTGAAAGGACATCCCGCTCCATGCATAGCCGTAATCCGAGGGCAGCACCTCGGCGGCAACCTCCTCCATGGCGGCCATTGCCTCACCTGAGCTGTATCCTGATGCAGCAGAGCCGGTTATGTAGGCAGACGGAAATACGTTAAACCGGTTTATCTGCTCCGGGCCGGTAATGTATTTCACGGTCATCAGGCTGTCCAGGGGTATCATGCTGTTAGTGGTTGAAGACCTCACATATACCTTGCCGATCTCGTTGGGGGTCGACCTGTAGGACGCCTCGGCGGACATCTGCACCTTGAAGGTTCGCCCCGACCTGTTGAAGTCATTAACATAAAGAGACCCGAAGGTGCTCTGCATTGCCTCGAATATGTCTCCGATCTTAACGCCGTAAACCTTGGCCTTATCCCTGTCCACATCCATGTAAAGCTGGGGCACGTTGGCCCGGTATGTGGTATATACGGTCGAAAGCTCGGGCCGTTTGGACGCAGCTGCAACAAGCATCTGGGCGACCTCCGCCAGCTGCTGTGCATCTCCTGCCCCCCTGTTCTGTACATACATTTCAAAACCGCCCGTCACACCGAGCCCCTGTATTCCCGCTGGGCTGAAGGCTATCACCCTGCCGTCCTTGAATTGGGCGGACTCCATGATAAAACGCATTACCTGTTTGTCCACTTTTTTATCGGCTGTCTTTCGCTCATCCCATGGGACAAGTTCAATAAAACATGTGGCGGCATTGGTTTTCAGGCCTCCACCGAGTATGTCTATGCCGCTGAGGGACACCGCCTTCTTTACCAGGGGATTCTTCCTGGCCTGGTCTATGACCTTTTCTGCAAGGTCGGTTGTGCGGTCAAGCGATGCGGCATCAGGAAGCGTAATGGAGCCTATAAACATCCCCTGGTCCTCTGTGGGGAGGTAGCTTGTCGGGATGACATTAAAGAGCTTATAAGTTACTGCCAGCATTACTGCAATAATAATTATAGCCATTACAGCGCGTTTAAGGACAAAGACAACGCCTGCCGTATAGGTATCTTTTGTCCAGTCAAAGGCCCTGTTAAAGAGCCTGAAAAGACCGTGATGTATCTTCTGGGACGGATGCAGGAGCACCGCACACAGGGCCGGGCTCAGGGTCAGGGCCACAAAGCCAGAAATGGTTACCGATATGGCGATTGTTATGGCAAATTGCTTATAGAGCTGGCCCGTCATGCCGCCCAGAAACGCAACAGGAATAAAAACCGCACAAAGGACCACGACGATGGCTATGATAGGACCTGAAACCTGATCCATGGCCTTTTTTGCCGCATCCCTGGAAGGAAGGCCCTCCTCGTGCATGATGCGTTCAACGTTTTCAAGCACTACAATAGCATCATCCACCACGATACCGATGGACAGGATCATGCCCAGAAGCGTAAGTGTGTTGATGGAAAACCCTAGAAGATACATCCCGGCGAAACAGCCTATCAGCGAGACCGGCACAGACAGAGAAGGAATGAGGGTTGCCCTCCAGTTCTGGAGAAACACATAAACCACCAGGAAAACAAGGATCATTGCTATAACCAGGGTATATAAAATCTCCTTGATGGACTCGCGCACATAGGTTGTGTTGTCGATCAGCACGCTGCATTCAATGCCCTCAGGAAAATTCCGGGACAACTCGGCTATTACATCTTTTACTGATGATGTGACCTCGATGGCGTTTGCGCCCGGCTGAGGGTAGATCCCTATGCCGACCATCTGCTTCCCATTGGCCTTGGTAACAACCTCATAGCCTGAAGGCCCAAGCTCAACGGTGGCTACATCCCTGAGGCGAAGTATGGATCCATCGGGATTGGCGCGGACAATAATATTTTCAAATTCACTGACCTCCGTGAACCTCCCCTTGGTAGTAACGGTATAGGTCATTTGAACCGGCCTGTCTGTAGGCTGTGCCCCCACCTTGCCGGCGCTGAACTGGGCGTTTTGTTCCCTGAGGACATTGGCTACGTCCGTTGCAGTAAGATTAAACTCCTTCAGCCGGTCGGGTTTTATCCAGATCCTCATGGAATAATCAGCGAGCCCGAAGACCGATGCGTCTCCGACACCTTCAATGCGCTTCAGTTCATCAATGATATTCACTGTGGCATAATTGTTGAGTTCAAGGATGCTGTAACTGTCGTCCGGCGAGGACAGTTCCACAAGCATGACTATGGATGAAGCGCTCTTTCGAACGGATATCCCCATATCCTTCACTTCCTGGGGCATCTTGGCCATGACCTGCTGGACACGGTTGTTTACGTTTATGGTCGCCTGCTCAGGATCGGTTCCTGTCTCAAAGGTAACGGTAAAACTGACATACCCGGAACTCGAACTCGAAGACAGCAGGTAAAGCATCCCTTCCACACCGTTGATCTGCTCTTCAATAGGCGCCGCAACCGTCTCCTGAAGGACCTCGGCAGAGGCCCCCGGATACGTGGCCGAAACGGTTACCGTTGGCGGAGCAATATCGGGATACTGGGCCACGGCCAGATTCATCAGCGCCGCGAGGCCTGCAATGGTTATTATAATGGATAAAACCGTGGCAAAAATAGGCCTGTCTATAAAAAAACGTGATATCATAGTACGCCTCCCTGTTACCGATCTGAGGAGGCAGACTCCCCAAAAGCAGTGGATGCGTCGCCTTCAGGCGCCGTCCTGACCTGGGAACCCTGTTGAATCTTTATTGTCCCGTCCACCACCACGACATCGCCGTCTGACAGGCCGCTCTCAATTATCCAGTCGTCGCCGATCCAGTCTCCTACATCGACCACCCGCTGTTCCGCCTTTCCTTCGGAATTTACCGTATAGACATAATGGCCTGCCTGGTTCTGCTGAACCGCCCGCTGCGGCACCAGTATGGTTTCCGGACGAATCGCCCCTTTCAGCGTCACCCGCACAAACTGATTGGGCATAAGTATTGAGTCGGGATTGGCGAACTCGGCCCTGTTCTGAATAGTCCCTGTCTGAGAGTCAACCAGCGTATCCCTGTAATTTAGTTTTCCAGTTATAGGGTAAATGCTCCCGTCGGACAGGGTAAGTTCCACATCGAACTTATCCTCGTCCGGGACAAGTATCGTCTTTTCATCAATCTTCCTGCGCATTTCGAGGTATTCCGTGTCCGATGTGCTGTAATTGACATATATCGGGTCTATCTGGTGGATCTTCGTCAGCAGGCTGTCGGACCCTGCCGATATCAGGCTGCCTTCATCTTTAAGCGCCTTGCCGGTAATCCCTGAAATGGGTGCGGTAACCCTGGTGTAATTCAGGTTTATTTCAGCCTGCTCCAAAGCGGCCTCCGCAGATTCAAGCGCGGCCTGGGCCAATTCCTTGGAAGATACAGCGTCATCATATTCCTTCTGGCTGACCGCCTTTTCCTCAAGCAGCGGACTGAGCCGTTCTATGTCCCTCTCCGCCTTGTTTACCGCAGCCTGCTGCTGGGACACCATGGCCTTTGCCTGGTTGACCGCGGTCTGAAAAGGTATAGGATCCAGCTGAAAGAGAAGATTACCCTTCTTTACTATACTGCCTTCAACATAGTCACGTTTTAACAGTGTTCCGCTTACCTGCGCCCTGACCTCTACCTCCCTGTAGCTTTCAGTCTTTCCCGTCGTCTCCAGGGTGACAGGAACGGATTTCCCGGTTACGGTTACTACAGCCACCTCAGTAGCCGATTGCGCAGTCGCATTACCTGTAATCCGGCTCTGGGATTCCTGCTTTTCACCACAGCCGGAAAAGGATATGGCTAAGGAAACAAATGTGATAAAAAATAAACGGACGGAGACAGAATAATATTTCTGTTCGTTTGATTTCATATAATTACTCCTCTGAGATTTATATGCATTTTATTATACTATCCCGGGAAAGTCGCTATTCGGTTTTAAATCTTTTATTAATCTGATTCATGTCCTGGAAAACAGCGGGCTTGGCCCGACCGGATAATAAGATATAATCGGCAAATCTATTAAAGAAGTAGAGAAATATCAATGAAATTCACGGAACCATACAATTTCCATGTAATTTACATAATCATATCGAAAGATTTATATGCCTCCGGCCTACTGCTTCACTGAGCCTGGAATCGATTCATGAGTGTT
>JAFGIC010000382.1 GCA_016929815.1 Deltaproteobacteria bacterium | reverse complement strand
CTGGGATGGGAGGTATGGCTTGACGGCATGGAGATCACCCAGTTTACCTATTTTCAGCAGACAGGCAGCATAAGGCTTGACCCCATATCCGTTGAGATAACCTATGGCCTTGAAAGACTGGCCATGTACAAGCAGGAAAAGGAGAGCGTCTATGACCTCATGTGGAACGACAAGGTCACCTACGGCGATGTCCATAAAAAGGGCGAATGGGAGCTCTCAGTTTACAGCTTTGAAATGGCCGATGTGGATATGCTTTTAAAGAGCTTTGAGATGTATGAAAAGGAGTCGATACGGCTGAGCGGTAACAGGCTGGTCCTCCCTGCCTATGATTACTGTCTGAAATGCTCCCATACCTTTAACATACTGGAGGCAAGGGGAGCGATAAGCGTTGCCGAGAGGACAAAGTATATTGAGCGTATAAGGAACCTGGCCAGGAAGGTCGCGAAGAATTACCTGGAGCAGAGGGAGGAGATGGGCTTTCCTCTATTAAAGAGAGGTGCACATGTCTGTTGAGCTTTTACTGGAGATTGGAACGGAAGAGATACCGGCGGGGTATCTTTACGGGGCCGCCGAGGAGCTAAAGTCCCTTGCGGAAAAGGGATTCAGGGATAACCGCATCGGGACGGGCGGGGAGATAAGCGTCTATTACACACCGAGAAGAATAGCCATGGTGTGCGCGGACCTTGCTGAAAGGCAGGAGGATTATACGCAGGACGTCATGGGTCCGCCCAGGAAGGCCGCCTTTGACGGGGAAGGCAATCCCACAAAGGCGGCAACCGGCTTTGCCGTGAAAAATGGCGTATCTGTTCAGGATATCACCTTTATAGAAACCCCCAGGGGAGAATACCTCTTTGTTAAACGAATGATCCCCGGAAGGCAAACAATCGATGTCCTTTCCGAGATACTGCCTGAAATGATATCCCGGATCTCCTGGCCCAAGTCCATGAGGTGGGCGGACATCGGTTTTCCCTTTGTGAGACCAGTGCACTGGGTCCTGGCCCTGCTAGGCGGAAAGGTGATCCCCTTTGAGATAGCAGGGGTAAAGAGCGGAAACACGACAATGGGACACAGGTTCATGTCGCCGCGGACGATTACGATAAGGGATTTTCAGGACTATCTCAAAAAGATGAAGGAAAACTATGTCGTCGTCAACCAGATTGACAGGATGCAAGGGGTAGAAAAGGGCGTAAATGAGATGGTTAAAAAGGTCTCGGGCGTCCCAATAAATGACCCTGAGCTTACGGCAACCGTTGCAAACCTTGTGGAGTATCCCACAGCCGTGTGCGGCAGTTTTGACAGGGCATTTCTTGAGCTGCCCCCGCCCGTGCTGATTACTGCCATGAGGAAACACCAGAAATATTTCGCTGTTGAGGATCAAAAGGGGCAGCTGATGCCCTACTTTGTGGCCATAAACAACACACTGGCAAGGGATGAGGCAGTTGTAACCAGGGGGCATGAGAGGGTTCTGAGGGCAAGGCTTTCCGATGCCGCCTTCTTTTTCAGGGAGGACAGGAAGAGGCCACTTGCCGACAGGCTGGATACACTGAAGGATGTCATTTACCAGGCAAGGCTCGGGACCTCCTACGCAAAGGTGGAGAGGTTCGCGGCGCTCGCACGGCTTATAGCACAAGAGGTTGCCCCGGAAAAGGAGGAATATGCAGTTCTCGCGGCAAGGCTATGTAAATGCGATCTTGTAACCTCCATGGTGTCTGAATTTCCGGAACTGCAGGGCGTTATGGGAAGGGAATACGCAACACTGGACGGGCAGCCCGAAGAGGTCTGCGAGGCAATTCGTGAGCATTACCTGCCTGCAAAGGCGGGGGATGACCTGCCCGGGACCGTAACGGGCGCCATAGTGGGCATGGCGGACAGGATAGACACCATTTCAGGATTCTTTACAATCGGGCTTGAACCTACAGGGGCAGCTGACCCCTTTGCGCTGCGCAGGCATGCCCTGGCAATCATAAGGGTCATCGAGGACAGGGGGTGGAGTATCTCCCTCAATGAACTCATATCAAAGTCCCTTGATCTGCTGGAAAGGGATATCAACTTTGACAGAGAAAAGGCCCATGGGGGCATCCTTAACTTCTTCAGGGACAGATACAAGAACAGGATGCTTACAGCGGGTTATGACACGGACCTAGTCGAGTCCATAGTGTCCGCGGGCTTTGACAGGATAAGCGAACTTGCCTTAAGGATGGATCATCTGAGGAGGTTTATCAGGGAATCGGGCGATTTTAACGCCCTTGCGCTGACATTCAAGCGCGTCTCAAACATATTAAAGAACCAGGAGATGATCCTGAAGGTGGATGAAACGATCTTCAAGGACCCCACAGAGTCCGGCCTGTGGACGGCCTTTAAGGGTGTCAAGGACAATGTCAGGGGGCTTTTGGACGAAAAGAGGTACTTTGATGCGTTGAATATCATCGCCGGATTGAAGAAACCCGTGGACGCATATTTTGACGGGGTGGAGGTCCTTACAAAGGATGAGAGCTTAAGGAATAACCGGGTTGCCATACTGCAGAACGTAGCGGGCCTGTTCCTTGGGCTTGCGGATTTTTCAAAGTTCTCGATATAGGCCGGAGATATCTGACAAAGAGGGCACTATTAACGGTAAAACATATCTCAAACCATGCGCCCATGGGGCTTATTTCAAGCTCTGATCTGATCCCCGTTTCACTTCAACCCCATGGCCAGACGATATACCCAATTCAATAGAAAGAGAAGGATTATGATGTCGATGGTTCTGCGGCGGTGTACGGGATTCAGTTGAAACAGTGGGCCACGGGAAAGGACAACCCGGAAGATCAGGGCCGAGGCATTCCATAGAAACAGGATTGCCGTGAAAAGATACACCGCAAAGGACAGGGGGCAGTTGAACAGTGCAAATCCCCAGTCACCCTCTGCAATAGCCCAGAAAGAACGCGTGAAGCCGCATAGGGGGCATGGATATCCTGTCAGGTGAAGAAAGGTGCAGGGCCGGAGCGGCAGTTTCTCAAGTCTTATGATATAGGGGAGAAAAAGCGCGGCCCCGGAGATAACGGCCAGTGGGAGATGATGGACCACCACGTCCCAGTAAGACCGAGGACGCAGCCGGCAGGCCCATGTAAAAACCTGACCGGTCTCCGCGCGTCCCCGATTTGATGAAATTGCATCCTGTGTGCTCAAACCACAGCCTATTTGTCGCCGGGCACTTAAAGATTCCCCTGCTGGGCAGGTGGCGATCCCTGTTCCGGTGATGCCGCATCAATGCCGAACACATCACGATAGGTGACTGCAAGGATGGTGAAATATATAGGCATGGTGATAATGACACCGATGCCGCATGCCAGTGCGCCGATTTGGCTGATGATGCCGGCAACAACGGCAAGACCCAGAAATGGGAAGAATGCCGGCTTGACCTTGTCGATACTGGCCATAGAGGCAGACCAGAAATCCATCTTTTTATCCACAATGAGGAAAAGCCCGAACATCAGAAACGCGCCTGCCGCAAGACAGAGGCAAACGCTTGCGATTTGCCCCAGGCAGGGGATGAATGACAGAATAATGGTACCTACAAAGATAATCACTCCCCATATGATAAAAAATAAAAAGCTGGGAAGAAAATATTGAAACCCTTGAAAGACATCCCCGGCGATGGGTGGCGGTTGCTTGCCGTCCCGGAGTTTCAGGACGATTATAACCATACCTGCAAACATGGGTCCACCTAAAATCCCCAAGGTCACAGCAGTCAGAAGAACCGCAATCAACGAGGCGACAATAAGAAGCCCCAGGTTGTTTTTATAGATATCGAACCCCTCTTTAATCCAATCGCCGAATTTGTTTGTTACGTCTGTCATAATGTCGTGTCCTCCTTTTTGAATGTTAGGAAACTCACATTAGTGCGGATGAAACATTAACACTCTGAGGTTTTATTTATAAAAAATTTACTATTATATGTCAAATCAAATTCAGAATAAGCGAATAAAGGCATTTATACTGATATAATGTTGACATGAAGAAACGGATAGGCAATTATCCTATCCATGAGATTCATAGCAGACCTTCATATACACTCCCGTTTCTCCAGGGCAACCTCTGCGGATCTTGACCCCGAACGCCTGAGTCTCTGGGCGCAGAAGAAGGGGATTGCCGTTATAGGCACGGGGGACTTCACCCATCCGGCATGGATAAGGGAGCTTCAGGAGAAGCTTGTCGAGGCGGAGGAGGGCCTTTACATGCTGAAGCCCGACCTTAAAGCCGCTGTTGAAAGAGATTTGCCTCCCTCGTGCATAAATCCTTCACGCTTTTTACTCTCATGTGAGATAAGCTGCATCTATAAGAGGGGAGGGCGGACCAGGAAGGTCCACCACCTTATACTCATGCCGGACTTTGACGCGGTCATCAGGTTTAACAGCACCCTTGATCGAATAGGGAATATAAAGTCCGACGGAAGGCCCATACTCGGGCTTGACTCCAGAGACCTACTTGAGACAGCCCTTGAGGCAAGCGACAGGATGTTTTTCATACCCGCCCACATATGGACGCCGTGGTTCTCCCTGTTCGGGTCCAAGTCGGGATTTGATAAGATAGAGGAATGCTTCGGTGATCTGACAGGCCACATCCATGCCCTTGAGACAGGACTGTCGTCGGATCCTCCCATGAACCGTCTCCTGTCGGCGATTGACAGGTATATCCTGGTATCAAACTCAGACGCCCACTCCCCGTCAAAGCTGGGGAGGGAGGCCAATATCTTTGACACAGGATTGGACTACAGGAGCATTGTTAATGCTATGATGGACAAGGGGGGTTTTGAGGGGACCATAGAATTATTTCCCGAAGAAGGGAAGTACCACATGGACGGCCACCGCAAGTGCGGTGTCATGTTTACGCCCTCTGAGACGATGGAGCATCATGGCATATGCCCGCTGTGCGGAAAGGCGATCACCATAGGGGTCCTCAACAGGGTGGAGCAACTGGCAGACAGGGACTCACCTGAGATCTCAAAACCCTTTTACAGCCTTATACCCCTAAACGAAGTGCTCTCCGAGATATACGGCTGTGGTCCTGCCTCAAAAAAGGTAGTATCCGTGTATGAGGAACTGATCTCCCTGTTCGGCCCTGAACTGGATATCCTCATGAAAGCGGACCTTAAGGACATGCGGG
>JAFGIC010000381.1 GCA_016929815.1 Deltaproteobacteria bacterium | reverse complement strand
TCCGGATTCTTTGAACAACCCCTTTTTGCTCATTAAAACAAAGATATTATGGATTACGAATAGTCTTCAGTTATATCTAATAAGAACCGATAAAAGATGAAGAATCATAGAGATTAAACGGGGGCGATACATGAAGATAAAATGTTTAAACTGTAAAAAGGAGCTCAATATCCCTGATGAGAGACTCCCTTTGGGGAAGCAGATAGCCTTTCCATGCCCTTTCTGCAAGGCGTTGATAGAACTTGACCTGCGGCAGATGGCAACTGAACAGGGACCTTTATTAGATGAAAATGGAAATAAAGAATTCCTGACAGGTGAGGCCTTGAAAAAAAAGATCCTCAGGGATGTAGAAGATCTCCCTCCCATGCCTCAGACTGTATTGAAGGCAAGGGAGATTATTTCAGACCCCAAGTCTGATTTCAAGGAACTGGCCGAACTTTTTGAGAAAGATCAGGCCATTGCCGCCAAGATACTTAAGGTAGCCAATTCCCCATATTATGGTCAGGGAGGAAAGGTTTCATCGATACAGCGCGCCTCTGTTATCCTTGGACATAAGACCCTGGGTGAGATTATCGCAATGGGCGGGGCGTCGAGCATCCTCGGCAAGAAGCTTGAGGGTTACGGACTTGATGCGGGCGCCCTGTGGAAACACTCCCTGGCAGTGGCCTTCGGATCAAGGATTATAGCCCAGAAGATTGATCCGCCCCTCATTAATGACGCCTTTACATCCGGGCTTATTCATGACACCGGCAAGCTTATCCTTGATAAATACATAATCGAGAGGTGGGAGAAATTCGAGTCATTCATGGCCGATGCCGACGAATCATTTTTAAGCGCTGAAAAGGCCGTCCTTGATCTCGACCACGCAGAGGCCGCCTTTGAGGTCTGCAAGGCATGGAACATCCCCAAACCTCTCACCATTGCCATACGGTATCATCATTTCCCGTCCAAGTCTTCAGGAAGCAGGCTTGCGTATATCGTTCATGTGGCGGATGCCATAGCCATGATGACGGGCATGGGACTTGGCGTTGACGGCGCCTTTTATAAAATGGATGATAACGCCATGGAATTTCTTGGTTTAAAGGAAGAAGTTATAAGTGATATTATGGCGGAAGTGATCAGGGCTGTACAGAATATTTCAATATAGAGACAACCAGATATATAAAACTTATTAAAGAAAGGCAACAGCGCCCCTTTATATGCCTAAACTTGGATAGTGAAGCAGGAAAAGGAACCACGGATGGGAAAGATTAACGAACAGCACTTAATGGATGAGATCCGTTTCGATATAGGAGTCAAGGACCTGATCAAGGGGAAACTTGTACTTGCAGCGTTGGGACATGTGAGCAGGGAGACACAGAAAGAAGCGCTTAGCGAAGTCATATCGGCTGACGACGGTTTTGCAATACCGCTTCTTGCAGGTTTTGTGGCGGGAAACCCTGACCTTGCAAAGATATTTCCACATGTCAGGGAAACCATGTTTTCAAAGGTCCTTGACAATCCGGACATCCTCCTTGATGCGATCCCGACATCAAATGATCCGGCCGCCAAGATCCTGATGACTGAGATAGCGGGTGAAATAAGGTTCGATAAGGCCGTTCCCCTGCTCCTCGACCTGCTGAAAAAGGAGAAGGATGTCAGACTGATTAAAGCCGTCATATCCTCCCTTGGGATGATCGGCGATCCTTCAGCTGTTGCCCCCATTAGCGAACATCTTTATTCAAACAACAGGGATATTGTCATGGCAGCCGTTAGGGCGCTTGGCGATATTGCCGTACCGGAGGCGCTGCAGAAGCTCCTGGACAGGCTGGGCGGTGAGACGGATATCGATCATATGATCATGGATATTATTGCCAGGATCCAGACCCCTGAGGCGGTTGAAAAGCTGAATGAAATTCTGAGTTCAAAATTTGTGCACCTGAGAACGGCCGCCAAGAAGAAGCTCAGCGAGATAGGGACCATGAGCGTCCGCGTACTGGTTAAAAATCTTTTGAAGGATAACACGGACCTTATTATTCATTCACTTAACGTATTGGGGGATCTGGGTGACAGCGCTGCGATCGCCCCTGTCAGAAAGCTCCTGTTTAACGAACCCAAGGACCCGAATATTCGATTCGCGGCATATGAGGCACTGGGCAGACTTCCCCTTGACAAAAACGCCTTTACACTGGCTGCGGGACTGGAAGACCCGGTCGATAATGTACGTGACGCGGTTGCCAGGGCCATTGATCATAATTACAATCCTGTGCTTGCCGGAGGGGTCAGGAATCTGATCAGGTCAGGGAATGCCTTGGCCCTGAAGATCATTATGACAGTAATTAATGCGCAGTGTGAAAACATATTCCTTGATCTTATAGAAGAGGACTATTTTAAAATCCCTGCTGTCAGGTATCTTTCCACAAAGGCACACCCTGACGTCAGGGCTGAATTTTCAAGGCTGCTTGCCAGGGCCGGTTACAAAGAACTGTCAAATGAGATTACATCTAAAGAGGAGGCGTACGGTAAGGGAAGGCTGAAGGTCTTTGCCGTGGATGACTCAAGGATGATCCTGAATATTTACAGGGCCGTGCTCCATAATCTGGGGTGTGAGGCTCAGCTCTTCGAGTTTCCTGCAAGCGCGATAGAGCGCCTGAATATTGAAAGGCCTGATATTATCTTTACAGATCTTAATATGCCCGATATCTCCGGCATTGATCTGACAAAGGCGGTCCGCAGATTGTTTTCCGGAGAGGAGCTGCCTGTTGTCATGGTGACTACCCAGGATGAGGAGAGAGACAACAATGCAGCCTATGATGCGGGCGTTGACTTGATAATGAAGAAGCCCTTTTCCGAGGCGCATATTAAAGATGTGCTTGGGGAATTAAAGAAAAAACAGGGCTGATCGCAGGATAAGGCGCGCCCGGGCTTCCTAATCCATATGGAATATTCCTGTTGTCCTTCGGCAAAATAAGCCTATAAGATCAAGTTCTATCTTGACTTGCGCTGTCGATTTATAGATGATCCTGGAAATGGTAAGATATATTTATTTTTGATTGATGAATCCGGGAGTCTGAAAATGAATGCCGACAATAATACCCCTGTAAATTTTATCGAAAACATCATTGAAGAGGACATACAGACCGGCAGATACGGAGGGAGCGTGAATACCAGGTTTCCTCCGGAGCCCAACGGTTATCTTCACATAGGTCACGCAAAATCCATATGCCTCAATTTTGGTCTTGCAAATAAGTATAAAGGACTTTGCAACCTGCGTTTTGACGACACCAATCCTATCAAGGAAGAGGAAGAATATATCGAGTCCATCAAAGAGGATGTCAGATGGCTCGGCTTTGACTGGGGCGACAGGATGTACTATGCCTCCGATTACTTTGAAAAACTGCACGAATTTGCCGTCAAGCTTATAAGGGAAGGCAAGGCCTATGTGGATGATCTTACCGCCGATGAGATAAGAGGGCACCGAGGCACACTTACCGAGCCGGGAAGGGAAAGCCCCTACCGCAACCGCTCCGTGGAGGAAAACCTCGAATTATTTGAACGCATGACAAGAGGAGAGTTCAGGGACGGTGAAAGGGTCCTAAGGGCGAAGATAGATATGTCATCTCCCAACCTTAACATGAGAGATCCCGTGATGTACAGGATCCTTCACGCAAGCCATCACAGGACAGGCGACAAATGGTGCATCTACCCCATGTATGACTTTACGCATGGGCAGTCCGATTCGATAGAAGGGATTACACACTCCATATGCACCCTTGAGTTCGAAGACCACCGCCCGCTTTATGACTGGTTTATCAAGGCGCTTGGCATATACCATCCCAGACAGATCGAGTTTGCGAGGCTTAACCTCACACACACTGTGATGAGCAAGCGGAGGCTCCTCCAGCTTGTGGAGCGGGGATATGTGAACGGATGGGATGACCCTCGCATGCCTACCATTTCGGGGCTCAGAAGAAGGGGATATACACCCGAATCCATAAGGACCTTCTGCGAGCGTATCGGCGTGGCCAAGAGGGACAGCATGGTTGACTCGGCATTTCTTGAGCACTGCCTGAGGGAAGACCTTAATAAAAGGGCGCCCCGCATGATGGCTGTGCTAAAGCCCCTGAAGGTGATTATAGACAACTACCCTGACGAACTCACTGAGGAACTGGAGGCGGTCAACAATCCCGAGGACCCGTCCATGGGCACAAGGAAGGTCCCCTTTTCAAAATTTATCTACATTGAAAAGGAGGATTTCCTGGAAGACCCTCCCAAAAAATTCTACAGGCTTGCCCCGGGCAGAGAGGTAAGGCTCAGATACGCCTACTTCATTAAATGCACTGACGTGGTTAAGGACAAGGTTACCGGTGAGATTATTGAAATTCACTGCACATATGATCCGTCAACTAGAGGAGGGGATGCGCCTGACGGGCGAAAGGTCAAGGCCACCCTTCACTGGGTCTCTGCACGGCACGCATTTAACGCGGAGGTCAGGCTCTATGACCACCTTTTTTTGATGGATAATCCCATGGACGACAGGGATGGGCTTGATTTCCTGGAAAAGGTAAATCCCGGGTCTGTGGAGAAACTGATTTCCTGCATGCTTGAACCGGCGCTTAAAGAGGTTGAGCCCGGCTACAGGTGTCAGTTTGAGAGGTTGGGATATTTCTGCGCCGATATTGTCGATTCATCCGAAAACAATCCCGTGTTCAACAGGATAGTGCCCCTTAAGGATACATGGGCAAAGGTGCAGAAGTCTCAGGGACAATGATAAAAAGGAGGGAGCATGCATCTTTCAAGGGTAATAGAATTTCTGAAGCATGATCTTTGGCGGATACAATTAAGCACCCTTTCCCCTGTAAAGTCTTTTTTCCTGAGGCAGGTAAGGATTGTCTTCCTGACCTTCCGGGGTTTTGATGATAACAAATGCGCACTCAGGGCCTCAGCTCTGACCTTTTACTCCCTTCTTTCAGTAGTGCCTTTCGCCGCGGTTGCATTCGGCATTGCCAAGGGCTTCGGAATTCAAAAGCTTCTTGAAAAGGAGCTTATGGAAAAGATGGAGGGACAGGAGGAGGTGCTCAACTACATTCTTACCTTCGCCAATTCAGCCCTTGAAGACGCCAAGGGCGGTATTATCGCCGGCGTCGGTGTTGCGATGGTTATCTTTCTGGTCATAAAGCTCCTCGGGAACATCGAACAGTCCTTCAATGACATATGGGGAGTGAGACAGTCGCGGACCTGGGGAAGGAGGCTCAGCAACTACCTTTCTATCGTTTTTGTAGCGCCAATCCTCATGATCATGTCAAGCAGTATAACGCTCTTTATTGCAACCGGAATAAGGACCCTGGCCGAAAAAACCGGCATGTCGGATCAGCTGAATTTCCTTATAATCCCGTTAATGAAGATCCTTTCATACTGTGTTGTGTGGCTCCTTTTTATTTTTATATATATATTTATACCAAATACAAGGGTCAGGTGGAGCTCCGGCGTCGTGGCAGGGATAATTGCAGGAACAGCCTATGAATTACTTCAATGGGGGTACATAACCTTCCAGATCGGCGTCTCAAAGTACGGGGCCATCTATGGGAGCTTTGCGGTGCTGCCCCTTTTCATGATCTGGCTTCAGTTGAGCTGGCTGATCGTTCTATTCGGAGCAGAGATATCCTTTGCCCACCAGAATGTAGAGACCTATGAGCTTGAACCTGAGTCCCTGGGCGCCAGTATCGAGACAAAGAGACTGCTCGCCCTGGCCGTGACCCATTTGTGCATTAAAAGGTTTATGAGCGGAGAGAGGCCTATGAGCGCCCAGGAGATAGCAGGTAAGCTCGATACACCCATAAGGCTTACAAACCAGGTCCTCTATGACCTGGTAAGCTGCAGGATACTTTCGGAATCCATAGGGAAGGAGGAAAAGGTGGTATTCTACCAGCCCGCGCGCTCCCTTGAGTCCCTGAGCATCAATTTTGTCATCCGATCCCTGGATGCACTTGGAAGCGAGGAGATTCCAATTACCCGTTCGTCGGAGATTGACAGGATCTCAAGATGCATGGAGGACTTTTCCGCTAATATGGAAAGGTCCGATGCCAATCTGCTTTTAAGGGATATCTGATTTCTACGGGTTTATTTCCCATGGCTTGCCGCGAAATTATTTTATGGTTTTCAGAATCTCTTTTTATAATAAATATCCAGTAAATCCTGTTGATCCTGTCAAATGTTTCTTGTCATTTTTTTCAATAACCAAATCACCTCAGCCTGAAATCATTTCCGACATCTTTACCATCCTGACCCCTGAGTCGGCCAAGTCATTCTTAAACGCCCTGATGGCCTTCGCGGTTTCCGGGAAGGGGTGGCCTATGCCTATGGCAGATCCGTTACTGATGGCGCATTTCTTGAGTTTCTCCAGCTGTTTCATAATAACAGGCGCCTCCAATACGTTATCCAGAAAGATGTTTCTCCTGGCAGACGCAACATCAAGACTTTTTGCTATGCAGTCTCCTGTTGATCGATTGCTGGTAAGGCTGTCCACAAAAAATAGGCCTTTATCTTTTAAGACGCTGATTACGTCGGTCATTTCCCTTCGGCATTGCGTAAACCTTGAACCCATATGGTTGTTGATACCAACGGCATAAGGGAATTCGGATAGATTTTCCTCCAGGATTGAAGCAATCATGTCCCCTTCGTCCCCAACAAAAACTGCCCCGGGTCCGGGATCGACATCTGTGTCTGTCGGTTCCATTGGCTGATGGAGCATTATCTCATATCCGAGGGAATGTATCTCTTCGGCAAGCAGTAGGGACATAGGAAGCCTTGGGAGAACTGCAAATGTCATAACCATCTCGAGTTCAAGAAACATGTCAAGGCGTGAGCTGCTGAAGCCGATATCATCGATGATCAGTGAGATTTCAGGTTCATTGGCGGATGCGTAACAGGCAGAGGAGCGTGAGAAGGAATTTAACCCCAGGAGGCTTCCTATGGAAAAAGCGGCGGTTTTGCATATAAATTGCCTTCTATTCATTGCCGCTTTTATTTCTGTCATAAGTTAACCTTATCTATTTAATAAATTTGAAAGGTTAATATTTGACTACATCTAATAGCGGTAGATGTCAAGAAAAAATACAATATCTTGTATAATAAAGAAGCAGATTTAATCCTGCCCTTTCTTCCGGGTCATTTTATGCGTGTTGACAATGGGCTTGTGCTCTATTATTATTGAAATTGAATTGCAATAGGAGATGGATATGGGTGGAGAAATAGAGGTGTTCAGGTCTTTTATATCTAAAAAGGGCCTTCGCAATACCCCCGAAAGGGAGGAAATAATAGCAGAGATCTTTTCTGACCATAATCATTTTGATGTCGATGAGCTTTACCAGTGTTTAAAGGCCAGGGGAAGCAAGATATCCAAGGCCTCGATTTACAGGAATATTCCCCTGATTATAGAATGCGGGCTGATCAGGGATGCGTGGTTTGAAGACAGACATATGCACTATGAACGGATATACGGCCGTGGGCACCATTGTCACCTCAGATGCATAAGATGCGGCAAGGTTGTCGAATTTGTCGATAATCAGCTGAAAGACATAGAGACGCGAGTAGCACTGGAAAATGATTTTCATGTCATTGATCACAGGCTGGATATAACCGGTTATTGTTCTAAGTGTAAAACAATGGAATAGGAATCTATGTTAAAAGAAAACAGCCGTGAAAAGAGGAATTTCAAGGCGCTTATAGAGACGGATGGAATCGGAAGGGTCGAAGACAGACTTAATGTTATTGATGTGTTTCTTAATACGGAAGATCACATTACCCTTGATGATTTCATGTCGCTTTTAAATGGCAAGGGCTATAATTATGACCAGGAATTTGTGAAACTTTGTCTCAACCGATGGGTTGAACTTGGTTTTGCCCAGAAAGAGGTCTTTGAAGGGCAGCCTCCCAGGTATGAACACCGTCATCTCGGCAAACATCATGACCACCTGATCTGCACAAAATGCGGCATGATAATCGAATTCCAGAGTGATGAGATGGAGCAGCTTCAGGAGAGGATCGCGGCTAAGGCAGGTTTTTACATACTTCAGCACAAGATGGAGATATATGGCCTCTGTTCCAGGTGCGCGGCTGCAAGGAGCGATCTGATGCCCCTTACATCTACGAAGACGGGTGAAGAGGTCTATATAAGAGATGTCGTGGGCGGCGGTAATGCAAAGTCAAGGCTGATCTCCATGGGGTTCAGCCCGGGAGACCGCCTTGAGATAATCAATAATGACGGCGAGGGGAGGCTGATTGTAGGAAGGGGCGACAGCAGGCTCGCGCTTGGAAGGGGCATGGCCGAGAATATCATTGTGTCACCGGATCGTCAGGGGATGGAGAGGGGCCTTAAGGGGCATCCTAGAAGAAGAAGGAGGTTATGGGGATTATTTTAGTTGTTTATACTATCTTTTTCAGCAACTTTCTTGCATTGTCCCTTATAAGGCGGATAATCCTTTCTAAAAACCCCCTGTCCGTGTATGCGTCTTTTTCCTCTCTGCTGACTGTCTCCGGGCTGTACTTGAGTTTAAGCTTGATTATCGCATTCATGTCGTCCCTTACGAACCTTTTAAATATCAGTGAAAGGGGAAACGGCCTGAATTCGCTTTTAAAAATTGAGGCGGACCAGTCAACCAGATAGGGCTTACCGTCATTGCCTACGATGATATTCGGCGCCCTCTTGAGATCGCAGTGGGCAATGCCGGCAGCGTGGATGATCTTTAACAGGTCATTCAGGTCCGAATAAAAACTCTCAGGGATGCCTGTCGTCCTATGGAGAGCCTTAATGCTTTTCCCTTCGATCTCCTCCATTATAACAGCAATGCCTTTTATGGACCTGTAAAATACGGGGACCCCTTTTATACCCTTAAGTTTTTCATAGGCCTTTTTTTCCCTCCATACAAGAAACCTCCCCGCGGTATTCCTGTAAATGAACCCGTTTTCCGAAAAATCCTTTATAACAGCCCTTTTACCGTCTTCTTCTATAACACGGAGGACAGGCCTTGTGCCGGAAGGCCTGCGCAGGACAGCGCATTGTCTTTCAGGAAGATCGGATAATTTAAGGGATTCAAACATCGTAAAAACCTGCCCCAGCCAGACCGGAACATAAAAAAGACTATTAGACATCATTAACAAGATCATTTATAAGAAAAAATCCTGTCAATCCAGTAAACCAATCAAAGGATTTTTAAGCAGTTAATTAAGAGTTGTCAATGCATAAAATACTTTACTGACAACAGCGTCATATAATACAATTTTTTTGCAAAGCCCTTTTATATATGATAGTTATAGCAATCAGACCCCAGGGACAGGATATTTATTAAATGGCTGATGGAAACAGGTGGAAGGACCATTATACGGATCGCGCCAGGGAGGAAAACTGGCTGGCCAGGTCCGTGTACAAACTGGAGGAAATTGATAAGAGGCATAAGATAATAAGGCAAGGGTTGCGCATCCTTGACCTGGGCTGTTATCCCGGATCCTGGACACAGTATTGCCTTAAAAAGACAGGCAGGGAGGGCTTTGTAACAGGCATAGACCTCCGGAGGCCCGACCGGATCCAGGCTGTCAATTTCAGGTTTATAGAGGCGGATATACTTGCCATTGATCCCAGGGGACTTTACCGTGAAACAGGGGGGATGGACGCGGTCATAAGCGATCTCGCGCCGCAGACAACCGGCATCCATGTCGCCGATGTCAGCAGGTCCATGGCGCTGGCTGAAAAGGCGCTTGAGATCGCCTGCAATGTCCTTAACAGGGACGGGAATTTTATATGCAAGGTCTTTGAGGGAGGGGATTTTAAATCCCTCAAGGATAAGGCCTCCGGATTTTTTAGTGAGACGCGGACGCTCAGGCCTTCCGCAGTGAGAAAGAGGAGCAGAGAGGTCTATCTTATAGGGCTTGGATTCGTCAGGAAGTCAATTGATTGAAAAAATTGTCATGATGAGAAATAAATTAACCATTTTACCAATTAACAATTTGCCGGTTTTAATCAGGAGGTGTGAGAGATGTCCGGTCATTCCAAATGGAGTTCCATAAAACATAAAAAGGGCGCCGCTGACGCGAAGAGGGGCAGGATATTCACAAAGCTAATTAAGGAAATTACTGTGGCTGCCAGAATGGGGGGAGGCGACTCAGACGGAAATCCCCGCCTTCGCTCAGCGATACTTGCGGCAAAGGCTGAAAACATGCCAAAGGACAATATCGAAAGGGCCGTTAAGAAAGGGACGGGGGAGCTGGAAGGGGTTTCCTACGATGAGATCATTTACGAGGGATACGGACCCGGCGGGGTTGCCATGCTTGTCGAATGCCTGACCGACAACAAGAACCGTACGGTGGCAGAGGTGAAGCATATATTTGACAGGCACGGGGGGAGCCTGGGCGCGCCCGGCTGCGTGGCATGGATCTTTGAAAACAAAGGGGTAATCACCTTTGACGGTGAGGGTGTGAAAGAAGAAACCCTGATGGAAGCCGCCCTTGAGGCCGGCGCTGAGGATGTCAGCGAAAGCGACGGGGAATTTGAGGTCATAACGTCCCCCATGGATTTTGAAACAGTCAAAAAGACATTTGATGAGAAGAAAATGACCTACAAGCAAGCTGAACTGACAAAGATACCCAAAAATACCGTCAAGCTCGAAGGCAAGAAGGCCGAACAGATGCTGAATATCATGGAGGCATTTGAGGACAACGACGACGTGAATCATGTCTATGCAAATTTTGACATACCTGATGAAGTATTGGAGGCAATAGGCTGATGCTTGTTCTGGGCGTGGACCCGGGTTCCATAACGACAGGCTATGGTCTTATTGAGAAGACAAAGGGGCATCTGAAACTGATAGACGCAGGGCACATATCCTCCCCCGGAACAATTCCCTTTTATGAAAGAATCCATGAGATTTACCGGGTCATGACGGAGATCATGGACAGATACCGGCCCGCAGAGATGGCCATAGAGGATGTCTTTTTTGCCAAAAACGTCAAAAGCTCACTCAAACTTGGCCATGCAAGGGGGGCGGCACTGATAGCGGCGGTCAGTTGCGGCATCAGGATATTTGAATACTCACCGCTTGAGATAAAAAAATCAGTGGTAGGTTACGGCAGGGCGGGCAAGGAACAGGTCCAGGCAATGGTTAAGGTCATACTCGGGCTTCCGGAGATTCTGGGGACCGACACGTCCGACGCCCTTGCGGCGGCCATATGTCATCTTAACTGGGCCAGGTATGAAAGGAAGGCCTGATCTAAAGGGTTTTTGATTCTTCATTATGATCGCTTATATTAAAGGTATTCTACAAAAAAAATCCACCAGTGCTATTATTATTAATAACGGCGGGATAGGATATGAGGTCATTACCCCGCTGTCCACCTTTTATGCGCTTCCTGAAGAGGAGAAGGATGTGAGCCTTCATGTTTATACACATGTGCGGGAGGACGCCTTAATGCTGTTCGGTTTTTTGACGGAGCTTGAAAAAACGGTCTTCAGGCTGCTGATATCCGTTTCAGGCATAGGCCCAAGGCTCGGAATAAATATACTTTCAGGGATAGGCCCTGAAGAACTCCTTGATGCGATCTCATCAGGGGATGTCGCGAGGCTGCAATCCATTCCAGGGATTGGGAAAAAGACGGCGGAGAGACTGGCCCTGGAACTTAAGGATAAGGCGCTGAAGGCCAGGGCAGGCAGGGAGATTCAACCCGGAATCATTTCAGAGCCCAGGGGTAGAGGCATATTTGATGATGCGTTGTCCGCCCTTGTCAACCTGGGCTATCCTTCAAAGGCGGCGAACAGCGCCGTGGAAAAGGCATGCTCAATCGTAAAGGACATGACTCTTGAAGGTGTGATAAAAGAGGCATTGAGATTGCTCGTATAATAAAATAGGGTTCCAATGACGGATGATAACGACAGATTGATAACAGCGGAGCTGCAGGAGGACGAGATCCCGGCTGAAAAAAGCCTGCGGCCCATGTGTCTTGATGAATACATAGGACAGGATGAGGTAAAAAGCAACCTTAAGGTCTTTATAGAGGCTGCCAGGGCGCGCTCCGAGGCCCTTGATCATGTTCTGTTCCATGGCTCGCCCGGGTTGGGAAAGACGACCCTTGCCCATGTCATTGCAAACGAACTCGGTGTAAATATCACCAGCACATCCGGCCCTGTCATAGAGAGACAGGGCGACCTTGCCG
>JAFGIC010000380.1 GCA_016929815.1 Deltaproteobacteria bacterium | reverse complement strand
TGCTCCCTGCCATACCGGCGGCTGCGCTTGAATCTATAACAGACGAGGGGATATCTTTTGGGGCCTGAAACGCCCCGCAGACATAGATGCCGGGTCTTGAACTCTCGACCGGATTAAAACTGCCGGTAGAGGCATAGGAGTAACGATTAAGCTCGACCCCTAATTTCCCTGCCAGCCCCGCCCCTTCTTCGGTCACACCAAGGCCCACGGAAAGGATTACCATGTCGAACTCTTCTTCAAGCCTTCGACCGGAGTCGTCCACGTAATGTATGATATGGCTGTTATTGCCGTTAGCGGGGAGGATGTTTGTAACCTTTGATTTTATAAAGCGGACTCCCATGTCATCCTTTGCGCGGTTGTAATACCTCTCAAAGTCCTTACCATGGGTTCGGATGTCAATGTAAAAGATGGCCGCGTCCAGACCTTCTTTGCTGTGTTCCTTGGCCAACATCGCCTCTTTCACGGCGTAGGTGCAGCAGACCGCCGAACAATATCCCTTTGCTCCTAAATGCTCGTCCCTTGAGCCTATGCATTGAAGCCAGGCGATCTTTTTCGGCTCTTTTTTATTCGAGGGCTTTATTAGGTGTCCCCCGTAGGGGCCGGAAGCCGACAAAACCCTCTCGAACTCCAGGCTTGTCAGGATATTGGGATATCTCTTGTAACCGTATGTGTCATGGACTCCGGGATCAAAGGTCTCTCCTCCATGGGTCAGGACGACCGCACCGACCTGAATGCTCAGATCTTTTTTTTTATCCTCGAAATTTATGGCGCCCGACGGGCAGAACTTTTCACAGGCCTTGCATTTACCCTTGACAAAGTAGATACACTGCTTCTCATCAATGGCGTATTTTAAGGGAACCGCCTGATCATACTTGACATAGATCGCCTTGCGCTTGACAAGGCCCATATCATAATCGCTGGAGACCTTTTTGGGACACTTTTCGGTGCAGAGGCCGCACGCGATACACTTATCCATATCCACGTAACGAGGGTGTTGTGTCACCTTGACATCAAAATTCCCTTCCTCGCCTGAAATGCCCGTGACCTCTGTTAGAGTAAGGAGCTCTATGTTGATGTGCCGGCCGACCTCGACCAGTTTCGGTGAGATGATTCACATGGCACAGTCATTGGTGGGAAAGGTCTTGTCAAGCTGGGACATCATCCCGCCGATGGAACTGGACCTTTCTACCAGGTAGACGTAATAACCGGAATCAGCCAGATCCAGCGCGGCCTGCATTCCGGTGATTCCGCCCCCGACTACCATCACGGAGCCGATCATTTCTTTCGGCATTCTCTATTCCTCTTTAAGATAGGATCTGATGCTGCTTATATCGATCCGATTCATGTTGATTCCCAATTTCCTATCACTCATGCCCATGGAAAGGCCTAAAAGCTGAGGGTACAGAACAGACCCGACACCTGCCCTTCCGCCGTTTTTAGACAGGATCATCTGCTGCACGGTGTCAAACTGTATCTGGCAGTATGGACAGGCCGTGCAGATATATTCGGCCCCGGCCGCTTTGCCATGGTCCAGTTTCTTAATGGTCAGGGCCATGGACAGGTCATCGTTTACTCCCATGGCGGGCGCGCCGCAGCATTCGAGTTTTTTGGTCCAGTCTATACTGGTCGCCCCGGTCACCTCCACCAGTTCGTCAAATATTGTCGGGGCGACCGGGTCATCAAATTGTGTGATACTGCTCGGCCTTAAGGCGTGACAACCGTAGTGTGCGGCGATTTTGAGATCCTTAAAAGGAGTTGATATCTTCTCTTTCAGGAACTCAACTCCGATATCATGATAGAGCACCGAGAGGAGGTGGCTGACGCCGACCATTCCTTCATACTTCAGGCCCTCCTCCCTTAAAAGGAGGCGTCTTATCTCATCCTGCAGGTCGCCGTCTTCCTTCATGAAATGTTCCGCCTTTTTCAGGCTGCCGTAACAGCACTTGCACAGGACCAGCATTTGAAGGTCCGACCTCTCGGCAAGGGCAAGGTTCCTGACCGAAGAGAGAAGGAACGCCTTTTGGTTGCTGTTGCGCATTGGATACCCACAGCAGTTGAATTGCCGCTCATCCACAAGCCTTACCCTGAGCTTCTTTAGAACCGCCCTGACGGAGGCCTCGTACTGGGCCACCCGGGCGGGTATCTGACAACCAATGAACAGGGCGTATCGCATTCTATTCTTTCACCTCAAATCTTCATTAACATCAATAATTTACCGTCTACTTATCCAAACGGGCAATGGATTCACTCGGGTCACAGAGAAAAAGGCCTGCTACCTTCCCTTTGCCATATTTCTGATCGCCATATTTTTCAGGTCATAAAGGATATCAGCAACCTTCACCTGCTGTGGGCAGTGTTCCTGGCATTGGTAACATGTCACGCAATCCCATAGCATGTTGGGGCCTGACGCCATTTCATCAAGGCCGAGCCCGAGACAGCACATAATCTGATGGGGCAGCAGACCTAATGCCTCCTGGGGGTTTTCATAATTGTCCACAACCGGGCACACGGTTGTACAGTTCTGACACCCGAAACAGTAGGCAAAGGTGTTGTCCACGATTGTGAGATCCGGGTCATCCTTTTTACCCGTTGGGAATGAGATAGGTTTTCCAGGGTCAGTCAGCAAGTCAAAATGGCCGGCCACGGCCATGCGTGCGGCTTTAATCGGCCCTGAATAATCATCCGCGACTGTCTCCTGATTCAGCCCCCGGAACAGTGAAAGTGGCGAAAGGATCAACGGTTCAGGCACTCCTTTCTGAATGAGGTTCTCCCTGACGCTCAGCCAAAGATCCCTCAGGTTAATCCCCGACGGACAGACAACCGTGCATCGATCACAATTTGTGCATAGATAAACACCCTCTTGGATAGCCCTGAATTCTTCCCTGGTGAGTTCCTTTCCGGCGGACAATGTCTTAAGAAAACCCATCTTTTCCGAAGGAAGGATATA
The DNA here is from genome assembly GCA_016929815.1 of Deltaproteobacteria bacterium. Taxonomy (GTDB): domain Bacteria; phylum Desulfobacterota; class DSM-4660; order Desulfatiglandales; family HGW-15; genus JAFGIC01. The sequence goes on along the minus strand of JAFGIC010000380.1, from coordinate 944 downwards.
ATCGTTATTAAGGGCCTCATAGGCCATCATGGCGGAACAGTATTGACTGCATGTCCCGCAGTGGGTGCACGCGTCCAGTTCCAGGACCCTCCTGGTAGCGATATTTGCCCGGGAAGAACGTTGCTTGTCCATGACAGAGTTGGCAAACAGGCTGATGGGTGTCGTTATAATGTGAAACATCTTGGTGAAAGGGAGAAAAGCAAGCCCTATAAAACAGGCTATGGCATGAAGCCAGTACATAAAGGCTACTGCCCCGGCCTGATCCATTCTCAGGGCCACGGGCGTCAAAATTTTCGCGATTCCATTACCGGCAAAGGCCCACTTAGGCGAAGAATGACACCCCATGCAGCTCATTTCATGCCCTTCCCTACCCTTTTCCAGGGCCTCTTCATCAAAGGGCCCGGACACGTTCGGGGAGACCAGGCCGAACTCCTTGACCCACAGGCTCTCAAGGGCCTCTATCTCCTCCTTCTCATCCGTGTCGGAATACTCCTTTACCATCCTGGTGAAATCGGAATATGACGTGATTTTGAGGCCTTCCATAAAAAATCCCGAGATAAAAATCACGGCAACAAGGATTATGGCATATGTGTCCTTTCTGTTGGTCCTGAAACGGGGCAGCTTTTTAGTGGATCGACGGTATACGGCAATGACGAGCCCCGCAATGACGATCACGCCAAACAGGTCTCTCAGGAAAAAGAAGGGGTAAAGGGTTGAGGCATAATCGCTGAAAACGGAGGCCGTAATGATCCCGTCAAGGGCATGCATCAGGAGGAGCAGCATAAAACCGCCGTATATAAACATGTGCATCACCCACCTGATAAAGCTCTCCTTGAGAATCCTCCTCTGGAGCAGGACATCGATGATAAAGACATATAAAAGGATAAAGATCTTCAGGCTGAAAATAACTCTGAAAAAACCTTTGATAAAGGCAAAAATCCTCC
>JAFGIC010000006.1 GCA_016929815.1 Deltaproteobacteria bacterium | reverse complement strand
GAGGCCTTTCCCGGGCTCAGGAGCAGTTTTTCAATCCTTTCAAAGGCCGCCTATATGGTAGAGCTCACAGAGATACTGTTTCCCTGGGAATTGCCGGACCCGGGCATATATGAGATATTAGTGCAGGGCCTGCGTCTGCTGGACAAAGGTAAAATGCCTGATCTTATCCCCCAGGCTTTCGAGTTCATAGCCATGTCACACGGCGGATTCAAGATCAACCTTGAAAAATGCTGCAAGTGTGGCAGGACATACGCAGGAGAAGGCGCTGCGGTCTTTAAACCGGACAAGGGCGCTATCGCCTGCATGAAATGCAGTCAGGTTACGGCGGTTTCGCCAAGGTTGAGCCCCGAGTCCGTACGGTTTATAAAAATGTTATATACCGAATCCTTTTCCGGTCTCGAAAAATCGACAATTGATGAAAAGATCCTTTCAGAGATAAGGCCGGTGCTTAAATTGCACAGGGAATATCACCTCGGCCGCGAACCCAAGACGGCATGCTACCTTTAGAATCTCATCATGGTTTTCATTAAACTTTTCATCATAATAACATGCATTGACCCTGATAAATTATTTAGCATCCAATATCTTCAATATGTTAGCGGTCAGCTCATCGCTGTCAAAGGAGAACGAAACAGTGCCGTGGGAGACCTCGAATGACTCCAGGCGGCATTCATATTCCTCCGCCACCTCTTCAAGCAGTTCCCTGAAACTCTCGGCAACGGGATGCCCAGGGTCATCCACATCCTCCGGGAACATATCCACTTCAATTATACCCATATATCTCTCCCTTCCCTGATAAGAAAAGCCCATATTTTACGGGCCGGGACCTCACTGTTTTCATCAAATCTCCATTAATCTTCAATGTGCAAAGCCTGTTATGATAGCCACTAAGTATCATTAATCATTGATTAAAGTCAATGAAAATGAATATAACGCTGAAACATTTAAGGGTAAAAGTTTAAAGTGATGACATAAACAGTCCGAATAAACAGGCCCTTCATTTTTCTTGATAGAAATCATGCCCTATGATATTGATTTTCCTGGATTCGACTGATTGCCCATCAAGCTTGAAGCCATTGTTTGCATCAAGGCCGTTTTTAAGGTCATACCGCTACAAACATGGTTGCTGTTTGAAGGTCATAGAATAATTTTATGGGCTCTAAATCAATGGAAATTAAATCTGAAGATATATTCATAAAAACCACCGGTGAAACCGACGTGATTGACATCACTTCAAAGGTAAAGAGGTTTGTTGTGGAGTCGGGTATATCAAACGGCATTGCAGTGCTTTTCGTGCCCGGCTCTACCGCCGCACTTACCACCATTGAGTTTGAGAGCGGCGCCGTCAATGACCTTAAAAGGGCCATAGAGGGGATGGCCCCAAGGGACATCTATTATGAACACAACGAGAGGTGGGGCGACGGCAACGGCTACGCACATGTGCGAGCGGCCATCCTGGGGCCATCATTGCACATTCCCCTGACAGATGGTAAACTAACCCTTGGGACATGGCAGCAGATAGTGCTCCTGGATTTTGACAACCAGCCCAGGCAGCGCCAGGTCATAATCCAGCTTATGGGGGAATAGGGATTGGGGAAAACTAATAACTCAGAAGGTCATGAATCGACAAAAAAGATCAGCTTTCAGGATCATGATTTCTTCAGAACCCTGTGCGGGCAGCAGGGCTCTCATTTAAAGATCATCGAAAAAAAACTGGGGGTGAGCATTAATGCCAGGGGCACCGACATCCTTCTTCAGGGCGGAGACTGGGATATAGAACTGGCTGAAAAGGCCTTAAATCAACTTTATGATCTCATAAAGAGCAACTGCCCTATATACGGGAACGACGTGGAATACGCGGTCAGGATACTGAGCGAAAACCGGTCCGCGGATATTAAAAAGATATTTATGGACAGCGTCTTGATATCTTCCCAGAAAAAGAGCATATCACCCAAGAGCATCATACAGAAGGAATATATCGACGGGATAAGAAACTTTGACATTGTCTTCGGCATAGGCCCCGCAGGGACCGGCAAGACATACCTCGCCATGGCAATGGCAATCTCGTCTCTTCTTAAAAAGGAGGTCAAAAGGGTCGTCCTGGCAAGGCCAGCTGTGGAGGCAGGAGAAAAACTGGGGTTCCTTCCCGGAGACCTGGCGGAGAAGGTGAATCCCTATCTGAGGCCCCTGTATGATGCATTGCATGATATGATGGACTTTTCGGACGCCTCCCGCCTGATACAGCAGGGGGTAATAGAGGTGGCGCCCCTGGCCTTCATGAGGGGCAGGACCCTGAACGGATCCTTTGTAATATTAGATGAGGCGCAGAACGCAACCACGGAACAGATGAAGATGTTCCTTACAAGGCTCGGTTTCGGCTCCAAGGCGGTAATTACAGGGGATGTAACGCAGACTGATCTCCCCCAGGGAAAGACATCCGGCCTGATACAGGCTAGGTCCCTCCTTCACGGCATCAAGGGCATTAAATTTGTTTATTTCACAAGGGATGATGTGGTAAGGCATCCCCTGGTTCAGGAGATTATAGACGCCTACGAAAGGGCGGGAAACGGGGGGACGGTTAATGGGCAATAATCCTTCTCTTATAAAGCGGCCGTACCGGCTTGAAGGTTTAAGACTTCTGCTTCTTATACTAATGAGTCTTATTATAAGCATGTTCCTTTTCCCCGATATCTTTGAGAGACCAAGGACCTATAACCTTGGCGACGTCTCCCAGGAGGATATCAAGGCAACACGGGATCTTCTCATAGAAAATGATGAACTCACCGAAAAGAACAGGGAGGAGGCAGCAGCGGCAGTTCCGTCCGTGTATGACATTGATCCCGATGCATCGGATCTTGTCCTGAGGCTTCAAGAGGCCATGTCGGAGGCAAGGGATGTCTTTTTCCCTGAGTCAGCAGAAGAGGCTGTCCCTGCCCTTCAGGTTGACAAAAAAACACTCGAGGCACAGAAAAAGGAACAGCAGGCGCTTGCTCAGGAGCAGTTTTTCCAGACACTGGAGATCTCCCCTGACCAGAAGATATTTAATGAACTTATTAAAGCAGAATTTGCCGCCGGGATAGAAGAGAATGTATCGGAACTGCTGACCGAGGTGCTCAATAAAGGGGTTGTCGGCAACACCATGGTCCTCATGAGCCAGCAGCAGAAGGGCATCACCCTCGTAAATCTGGAAAATTTGGACCAGACGCTGGTAACTGATTTTTCACGTTTTTACAGCATTGAAGGGGCAAAGAATTATATCAAATCCCGTAGAGAAGAAATAAGGGAGAAGACTGAATCCTCTGTCTATGCTAACGCGTCCGTCAACCTTGCATCATTACTTGTCAGGATCAATGTCACACCCGACAGCAGGGAGACCCAGTTAAGAAAGGAACTCGCAAGGGAGGCGGTAAAACCCTCCTTTTACCAGGTTAAAACAGGAGAAATGATCGTCAGGGAGGGTGAGCTGATAGAAGCGGAGCACCTTGTCAAACTGACTGCTGAAAACAAGCTGATAGAAGAAAAGAACACCCTGAGGCGGGCGCCTGGGATGGCGGCATTATTGGCAATCTTTTTTATTGTAATCTATATCTCAGGATCCATACGGTTTAAATCCCACGCCAATGAAGACAGGCAGCTTATATTTTTTGTAACCACATTGGTTGTCATGTTCCTGTTGACATGGGTATATAATTTTATCGCTGAGGATATATCAAGGGGATTTCGCTCCCTTTCGGACAATACCCTGTTGTTCGCGTTGCCCATTGCCTGCGGGTCCATGCTTATCGCCATTTTTCAGGGAATAGGCATGGCCTTTGTGTTTTCAATGATTATATCTATTCTGTCCTCCCTTGTAACCCAGGGTGGAGATGAGTTCTTTATCTACTACTTCGCGAGCAGCCTATTTGCCGCCCACTGGGTTAAGGATTACAGACAGAGGGGTATATTGATAAGGACAGGGGCGAAGGTAGGACTCATCAACATCCTTTTATGCCTCAGCATGGAGATAAATAACGGAACCCTGTTTTCAATAGAATCAATTGTCGCCGTTATTGCGGGGTTTCTTGGAGGCATTCTGGCCGGCGTTATCACCACAGGCATCATCCCACTTGTGGAGATGTCCTTCGGCTTCACAACGGACCTTAAGCTCCTTGAACTCGCCAACCTTGATCAGCCCCTACTCAGGGAGCTTATGGTACAGGCCCCTGGCACCTATCACCATAGTGTTATTGTAAGCAGCATGGCGGAGGCCTCGGCAAAGGCCATAAACGCTAATCCGCTGCTGGCAAAGGTAGCTGCCTATTATCACGATATCGGCAAGATGAAAAAGCCCCTGTATTTCATCGAAAACCAGATGGGCGGGGAAAACAGGCACGACAAACTGGCGCCCTCGCTGAGCAGCCTGATAATCCTTTCCCATGTGAAGGACGGAGTGGAACTCGCGAAAAAACACAAGCTCAACAGGGAGATAATCGATATCATTGAGCAGCATCAGGGGACAAAGCTGATAACCTACTTTTATGAAAAGGCAAAGGAACAGGCCGCCTCGAGGGGGTCTAAATCGGCGAATATAAAAGAAGAGGATTACAGATATCCGGGGCCCAAACCCCAGACAAAGGAGGCAGGGCTTATAATGCTTGCGGACATGGTTGAGGCGGCTACAAGGGCGCTCAGCGACCCCAGCCCTGCCAGGGTCCAAGGCACGGTGCAGAAGATCATTAACAAGGTCTTTGCGGACGGACAACTGGATGAATGCGAGATCACATTAAAGGACCTTCATCTGATTGCCAAATCCTTCAACGTGACCTTGAGCGGGATCTTTCACTATCGCATCGAGTACCCTGATTCAACCCTCAAAAATATGAAAAAGGCGGATAATGGAGATACAGATCATATTCAGGAAGAGGATGCCGGGGGTAAATTCCCCGGCAATAAAAAGGATGATGAAAAGGGTCTTAGACGACTTGGCCTGTGATAAGAAGGAGTTGAGCATCCTTTTTACGGATGACAAACATATACGGGAGCTTAACAGAAAATACCGCGCAAAGGACAGACCAACAAATGTGCTGGCATTCCCCATGTCCGATGATCCCTCCGGAGTGGAATCCGGGATGCTGGGCGATATAGTGATATCAGTGGACACTGCCATAAGGGAATCGGCAGGGACAGGCGAGACTGCGGAAGAGGCCGCCGGCCGTCTTCTAATCCATGGGCTTCTGCACCTGCTGGGTTATGACCATGAGAGATCTGAAGAGGACGAAAAGATTATGACGAAAGAGGAGAAGCGACTGAGAATGCTGATAAAGGAGGAGAAAAATGGCTCGATTAGCCGTAAACATTGATCACATAGCCACAATCAGAGAGGCGAGGAAGACAGATGTCCCCGATCCTGTCTTGGCCGCAGGCATAGCCGAGATGGCCGGGGCGGAGTGTATTATCTGCCATCTCAGGGAAGACAGGAGACATATAAACGACAGGGATCTGGCCCTTCTAAGAAAGGTCATCAAGACCAGACTGAACATGGAAATGGCGGCCGTTGACGAGATGGTCAAGATAGCAGGCGATATCAGGCCCGACATGGTCACCCTTGTCCCTGAAAAGAGACAGGAACTTACGACAGAAGGCGGTCTTGATGTTAAGGCAGACCCCGGCCATTACGCCAAGGTCGTAGAAAGGCTTGCGGGCAAAGGGATCAGGGTCAGCTTTTTTGTGGACCCTGACCCTTCGCAGATTGAGGCCGCGCACAAGGCAGGGGCTGACATAGTGGAGATTCATACGGGACATTACAGTAATGCCGTTACAGAACAGGAGGAGGAAGAACGCTTTCAAAGGATAGCCCTAGCTGTGGAGGCGTCCGCCGACATGAAGCTGGGCATCAGCGCCGGGCACGGCCTTGATTATTGGAATATTAACAGATTCAGGTTTCTCCCCAGGATACAGGAATACAGCATAGGCCACAGTATAATGGCGCGTGCGATAATCGTCGGCCTTGACCGGGCAGTAAGGGATATGATCGGGCTGATAAAGGGATTTTAACAATGATTTTCGGAACGGGAATTGACGTGGTCAGTGTAAATCGCATGGAAAAGGTAATCAAGAGATGGGGCAACCGATTCATTGAGCGCGTTTTTACACCTGGTGAGATAAAGATATGCACAGGTAGGGCCTTTCCTCCTTCCGCCTTTTCCATGCGCTTTGCGGCCAAAGAGGCATTTTCCAAGGCCATCGGCTTTGGTATGAGGAACGGAATCAGGTGGCGCGATATAGAGGTATTTCACTACCCGGGCGGCAGGCCCGGGTTGAGACTGCACGGGAGATCGCAGGAACTCTGCGCAAAAGAGATGATAAACGGTTTTCACGTAAGCATGTCGGACGACGGTGAATACGGCGTCGCAATGGTGATACTGGAGGTAAACTGATGAGACTTGTAACGGCTTCCGAGATCAGGGAGATAGACAGGCTGACCATCGAAAATATAGGGATTCCGGGGATCGTCCTCATGGAGAACGCGTCCCGCGGCGCAGCCAGGGTATTCCTTGAGCATTTCAAACCGGCGCCCGGATCCGGGGTTCTTGTCATATGCGGAAAGGGTAATAACGGGGGTGACGGCTTTGCCGTGGCCAGGCACCTGAGCCTTAACGGGCTTAAGGTTGTCGTTATCCTGCTGGCAAATGCCTCAAAGATTTCCGGGGACGCACTTAAAAACCTCGAGATTATCAGACGTATAGACAAAATCGAAATAATAGAGTCGCCGACGGTTGCTGAACTGAAAGACTCCCTGGGGCATATTGAAAGATGCGGTTATATAATAGACGCCATATTCGGCACAGGGCTCAATTCAGACGTGCAGGGGGTTTACCGGGAAGCAATCCAGGCCATTAATTCATCAGGAAAACAAGTAATGTCTGTTGATATTCCTTCGGGGCTCAACTCGGACAACGGCCGTATAATGGGCATCACGGTAAGGTCGGATCTCACTGTCACCTTCGGTTTTCCTAAAACCGGTCAGGTGATTTTTCCCGGAGCGGGGATTGTCGGCAGACTGGCATGTGTGGATATAGGTATCCCCGGTGCAGTTGCCGACACAGTGGCGTCGAAATATTGCATGTCCGGGCCTGATACCTTTACGCATCTCTTTAAAGAGGAAAAACCTGACAGCCACAAGGGCGCCAGGGGACACCTCCTGATACTTGCCGGTTCAACAGGTAAGACGGGCGCCACTGCAATGACCGCTCTAGGAGCGTTAAGGGCAGGCGCCGGACTTGTTACACTTGGGGTTCCGTCAAGCCTGAACAGCATCCTGGAGGTCAAGCTCACCGAGGCAATGACCGTTCCCCTTTCTGAGACTGCCCAAGGAACCCTTTCCATAAAGGCAAGGGATGAGATATTGCGTCTTATCAAAGGCAAATCCGCCATCGCCATAGGCCCGGGATTGTCGACAAATCCTGAGACTGCCGCCCTTGTAAGAGATATTGTTACGGAATGCGATCTTCCCATGGTAATCGACGCCGACGGCCTGAACGCCCTTGCCGAGGAAACGGCAATACTTGAAAGACTCGACAGCAGAAAGATCCTGACCCCTCATCCCGGTGAGATGAGCAGGCTGACGGATACAAAGACCTCCGATATACAACTCGATCGCATAGGAGTTGCAGCAGGATTTGTTGAAAGGTACAAATGCTGTCTGGTATTAAAGGGCGCGAGGACAATTATATCCGGATCTCCGGACAGGTTATATATCAACCCGACAGGCGGCCCTGCCCTTTCAAGCGGAGGATCGGGGGACGTCCTGACAGGAATCATTTCAGGGCTCCTGTCAAGAGGGATGCCCGCAATAGAGTCGGCCACGGCAGGCGTTTACATCCATGGCATGGCCGGCGATCTTCTGGCTGAAGAGATGGGAGAATCCGGCGTGATTGCGGGCGACCTTCCGGATGTAATACCCTGCCTGATACAATCGCTTAAGAATGGAGAATGGCCCCTTAAAAAAAAGAAACCGGTTGTGGAATACCGGGGTCTTATGGGATAAATTCAAGGCGCGGGGCGCAAGGCTAACCCGCCTTCGCTCTTAGAGCTATGTCGGCAGGAGGCACAAGGTTTAAAGGCCCAAGCCGAAATTAACGATTTGAGACCTTTGCAAAACGATACAAAATTTGCAATGTCGTCATTCCGGCGGAGGCCGGAATCTAGTGGTTTCAATTACTTCCTGGATTCCGGGTCAGGCCCGGAATGACTGAAAAGTGGGTTATTCAAAGGTCTCGATTCAAAGCCAATTATATTTAATGAAAACAAGGTGTTTAAAATTTCAGACCCGGTCGGATAAGGAAACCATAGAGCTGGGACGGAAGATCGGCGCCCTCCTTTCAACTGGGGATGTTATCGCGCTTATCGGCCCCCTTGGCAGCGGCAAGACATGGCTTACAAAGGGAATTGCACTTGGTCTTGGAGTGGATCCTTCAATGGTTGTGACCAGCCCGTCCTTTTCCCTTGTAAATGAATACAATGCAGGCAACCCCCTGTATCACATGGATCTCTACAGGCTGGAAAGTGTCTCGGACATACTCGCTGCCGGCCTTGAGGAATACATATACAAAGACGGCGTCGCGGTCGTTGAATGGGCGGACCGGATGCCGGAGATATTGCCGGAGTGGAGCATAACCCTGAGTTTTAATATCCTCGATGACCACAGCAGGGAAATAATAATTATGGGAGGTCATAAACGGGCAGCCGATATAATTAATCAGCTTGAAAGCTATAGAAATTGTTGATATTAATTAATAAAAAATTCATGTTAAGGATAATTTATGGCGCTTATTGTACAAAAATATGGAGGAACTTCTGTAGGAAG
>JAFGIC010000379.1 GCA_016929815.1 Deltaproteobacteria bacterium | reverse complement strand
TAATTAAAAAACTTGAAGACATGGGCCTGAAATCCGCCCATCCGAACCCCATATCCGCGCTTTTCGGATTGGGCCTTGAATTATATCGAAGGGGCTATATTCCAGGCTGTCTGGCAGGCGCCCTTGCCCCCGGATATTTTAAAAAGATTTTTTATGGCAAATGACATGGAAAAGAAAGATCCTGAATCCCTGACGACAATCATGGATGTACTCCGACTGCGTGCAAAGAATACGCCGGGTGCTCTTGCCTATTCAATAGAAGGGAAGGGCATCACATATGGCCGCCTGTTGGATGAGGTTTTGCAGGCAGCTTCGTCCCTTGTCGAGCTTGGAATTAAAAAAGGCGACCGGTGCGCCCTTATCCTCCCCACATGTCTTGACTTCATAAGGATCCTCTATGGGGTGCAGCACATAGGCGCCGTGCCCGCCGCGGTCAATCCCGGGCTTTCTCCGGAATTGATCCTGAGACGCATGCAGGCCATCGCTTGCAGTCTTGCCGTCGCATCGGGCGCAGCCCTGGAAGGCCTTAAAAAAGCGGCAATCAAGGGCTTCACCACGACCCCTGTCATGTCCCCGGAGGAAATCCGCATTTTATCCGCCAATGCGGCACGCAGCGCTATTGGAATCGATTTAAATGACATTGCCTATCTTCAGTTTACATCAGGGACCGGCGGGGATATCAAGGCAGCCGTGATCAGGCATAGAAATCTCATGGCCCATCTTATTGTCAATACCGACTTCCTGGGCATCAGCAAAGAAGACATCTTTGTAGCGTGGCTTCCCTTATACCACGACCTGGGGCTTGTACAATTTGTGTTCGGGCCTTTATATTCGGGCTGTCCCGGTTATCTTATGCAGCCTTCCATCCTGAACCTGCCGAAATGGCTCGAAACCATCTCGCGGATACGGGGCACTGTCACTGCCTGCCCTGATTTCGGCTACCGCATCGCGGCCCGCGTTGTAAGCCCCGACGGCCTTGATTTAAGCTCCCTTCGTATCGCGAAGAATGGGGGCGAGCCTGTCCGGCTAAGCACCATCAAACATTTTGAGCAACGTTTCGGCCTTTCCGGCGTTGTGCTGCCGGCCTACGGCCTCGCAGAGGCAACACTGAGCGTGACATGCCTGCCTCCAGGTGAACCGCTCCGCGTTGACCCGAAAGGAAATGTCTCATGCGGGCCGCCGCTTTTTGACACGGAGATAAAGATTGTCGATGAAAAGGGGAAAAGGATGGAACCGGGAGATACAGGCGAGATACTCATAAAGGGCCCGCAGATATTTGCAGGCTATTTCAATGATAAAAAGGCTACTCAGCAGGTCCTTAAAAACGAGTGGCACCATACCGGTGATCTGGGGACACTCGACATGGACGGGCATCTTTACATCTTCGGGCGAAAACGCGCCCTCATAAAAAGGGCCGGGGCAATAGTTGTTCCCCGTGAAGTTGAAGACCTTGCAGACAGGGTTGAAGGCGTCCGGTTTTCAGCCGCTGTCGGCTTCAGCCCTGTGAAGGACGGGCCGGAAGAGGTTGTTGTTGCAGCCGAGGTCAGAGACGGTATTGACGCTGATGGGCTTGCGACAATCACACGCGGTATCATGGATGAGATAAAAAAAGGCCTCGGGTTTCCTCCCTTTGAAATCGTCCTTGTCTCAAAAGGCGCGATCCCAAGGACCCCTAACGGCAAGATTCAGTACGACAAATTGAAGCGCCTGTACGCCTCCGGGGAATTGGGTAAAAAGCGACATTAGCCATATGCCCCTAAAATACTGCGCAACTGATTAATCTGTATCTGTCCGGGCATGGCCCTAATCTCACGCTCCAGCCATTGCGCCGCCTCTTTAATAAGCATCCTGTCAAAATTGGCCCCTTCATCATGCGGACAATCAGGCCTTTTAAGGGGATCATGAAAATGGATACCCATAAACTTTCTTCCTTTAATCCATCCGGAAGAGACCGGAATGACAGGGGCCTGTGAGACCCTTGACGCCACGGCAAATCCCGGGCCAAATGAGACATTGCGTCCCATGAATTCAATAGCATCTTTTCCGGAACCGCCCTTTCCCCACAGTGCCAGAAGGACAATGCCGCCGGACCGAAGACGGTCTATTGAAAGCTTCAGGGCCATGGTCCTGTTCTTCAGGCCGCCCTTCATGAAGCAGTAATCAAAACCCGGGGGCACAGGATAGGGGACCGGGCTCTCCTTTCTCATGACCAGGACAGGAAGGTTAAGCCGATAAAGAGCTGCCAGAATGCCCAGGACAGGTCCGTTGTGGCCGAAGACAAGGACAGCCGGGCGCCCTTTTTCATGGAGGCTGCAGAGATATTCCTGGCCGCTGATTCTTATAAAGGGCGCAAGCCCCTCAAGCCCTTTGTACCTTACGAAACTGCGCAGCATCATGTTTTTTGCTGCGGAAGCGGCCACATCCCTTGATATGCGCGCGTAATCCATCCCCGGCACATCCCCTAAAAACCTGTGAATCTCATCCGGAAACAGTCCGAAAATGCCCGCACGGCATGACAACCGCGCCGCAAGGCCTGTTATTGACAGCCCAAGGGGAAGGTCCGCCAGGACAAATGCAAACAGTATACGGCGGAAAAAATCCATCGCCGACCGTACCTGTTCGATGCGCCGGGGAGTGATGGCCTGCAGGGATGATCCCCGTCCGACCCGAAGCCAGTCCGTTACCTCTCTTGCTTTAACCTGTTTGTCAATCATCAGTAAGACCGTTCTTTATGCTACAGATATGGTCAACGATGCCACCCACTGTTAGGGGGTCCTTTTCCATCAGCTCAACAGGGAATGGGACATGGAAATAATCCTCAAGCACTAAAAAAAGCTCGATAAGGGCAACGGAATCCAGACCCAGCCCCTCATCCAGGAGGCATATGTCTTCCGTCAGTTCAATCCCCCTCAACGATGAAGGCAACCGGCCTTTAATAAGGCGATCCACATCATTAACGATCTCCGATCTGTTTTTCAAGCCAGCCATCACTTCTCGCCCCCCTCTTCTTTCTTTCCGTACAGTGTATAAAAGGAATTGATATATTCAAGCTTCTTGTGCTCATCCCGCGCCTCCTCCTGTCTTTCCGTCTTCAGGAGGATATTAACCAGCTTGGCCCTTGCTGTCCTTAAACCGGAATTGATCTCAAGGGCCTTCCTGTAGGCCGCGACAGCATTATCGTACCGGCCCTGGACCGCCAGGATATCGCCTGTCTGTTCATATTTATTCGCTGCGGCATAGGATGTATCCTTGATCCTGTCAAGATAATAAAGGGCCCTCTCATCATTGTTCCCGCTGTGATACAGCCCCGCCAGGGACAGGTTTGCAAAGTCTGAAAAATGTCTTTCCTGGATCGATGACGCCTCCCAGTACCTGACGGCCTCCCCTGTCAATCCCTTTGAACTGAGGATGAGTGCGTGTGAGTTCAGATAGGCCGTAATGTCCTGCGTGTCCCGCACCGGAATAAATTCAATAACAAAGAACAACGCCAGGATAAGGGGATATATAATCTTCTTCTTGGTTCCCCTGTTTTTAAAAGATGAATATATCTCTACAAAACCAGTGATAGCGAAGGGGGTTAAAATCACCACAAGTGGCAACCTCACCCTTGCGTGCGAAAAAAAGACAACAAGGGTAAGGGCGTATACAATGAACACGGAGGCAAGAAAAAAGGATCTCCTGTTCCTGAAGATGGTCAAACACATGCCCGTCATTCCGAATGGAAAAATCAGCCAGAAGCCGGGCAAAGGGAGTCTAAAGAAGCCGGCGAAGCCGGACAGAAAGCCCATATGATAATGATCGCCCTTGTCGCTCCAGCTGAAAGCTCCAACCAGTTTTTTAATCTGCTTTTTCGCAAAGGCGCCCGGTCTTTTAAGCGCGGCATTAAGAACCTCTCTTGTCCAGTAGCGCGAGGCCTCGCCCGAGGTTAGCTTTTTTCCCGCCCGCCTGCTCGCCTCGATGGTGAACTGGACGCCCATCTCGTAAGGGACAGTTCCTGCAAAAGGAACGGGAAACCCGTAATCAAGATTGTTGCATATATAAAGGTTGAGGCCGGACTGGGAAGGGGCGGCCGAGGCCTCTCCCGCCTTGACATAATTCCTCAGAACAAAGGGGGCCTGGACGATTGCAACCCCCATTACATATAAGAACAAAGCCATTGCAACGGTCTTCAGTGGATACCTGTCCCTGAATGCGCTCCACCCGACAAGGAGGGCTATAAGGGGTATGAGCAGGATACAATTAGGCCTGACATTGTAGGCGAGACATACCGCGACGCCAAGGAGCAGCGCCTTGACCATGGACGCACTGTGCACAAAGGACACGAAAAGCCAACATGTCAGGGCAAACAGGACCACGGACATCATGGTATTTAAAGGCACTATGCTGTAGAATATAAGGGGCTTGTATAGGGCGGCCACAAGACATGCCACAAGTCCGGCTGTGCGGTTGAATAGATCCCTTCCTGTAAGGTAGATGAGATAACAGGCAAGGACCCCCAGTATTATATTGGCTATCCTGATATAAATGATGTCAGGGGAAAAGACCCGGTATATCAACGCCATGAAATAGGCCTGAAGGGGCGCCATCTCATAGACGGACGACGACTGAAATGTCCCCTCGCTAAGGGCCTTTGCCCAGTTGTGATAAAGCCTCTCGTCATACATCATGTAATCGAAATAGACGGTCCCCGAAAGGCTGTAAAGGGCAATGAGCCTCAGAACAAAGGCCAGCGCGAGGACGGAGAACAGCAGGTTAAAATGATATCTGTCTGAAAATTCCTGGAGCCTTTCCGTTATCCCCTGCTTCTGTACCATTGATTTTGATTTATCTCTGTATCTGCCTTTCTTCACGGCCATAATAACCCGTTTAGGGTCTTCTCCAAATTAGATTGAGCTATGGTGGTTTAGTCAAAAGCAAATATATTCACCACAGAGGCGCAGAGTGCGCAGAGTGTATTTAATTTTTCCTCTATCTGGGAGTGTG
>JAFGIC010000378.1 GCA_016929815.1 Deltaproteobacteria bacterium | reverse complement strand
TATAAACATATACTTCACTGTCCTTTATCCTTGAATAGGCATCCCCCAGGTTTGCCCTTCCGCCCCTCAGGGACTTGACCTCCGGGCCGAGGAGCACAATCCCTGCCTCGACGACTTCATCAATTGTATAATCATGAAATGCCTTTTTATTCTGGCATATTATCTTTTTTTCCATAGGTTCCAATGGGTGGCTTATTTATCAGACGGCTGCAATGAATTTATCTCCTTAATGTAAGGGAGAAACCTGTCGGCATTTTTTTCGATGAAGCTCCTAACCTCCTGTGCCGTCGTTAATCCCAGGATATGGTTAAGATCTTCTATCGCCTCCTTTCTTGAGACACCTCTAATAACCTTTTTAATGAGAGGTATCGTCCCGGAGTTCATGCTCAGTTCATCAATCCCGATGCCCAGGAGTATTGGCGCACACATGGGATCTCCGGCCATCTCACCACACAGGGCAACCTCAATCCCGGCGTCCCTTGCCGCCTTAACCGTCTGCATGATCATCCTTATTACCGCAGGATGATAGGGCTCATACATGAAGGCGACATGTTCGTTTACCCTGTCAACGGCAAGGGCATATTGTATGAGGTCATTGGTCCCGATGCTGAAGAAGTCCACATGCTTTGCGAGGATATCGGCTACCGTGACTGCCGAAGGGATTTCGATCATTATGCCTATTCTGATATCACGGTCATATTCCACTTTGCGTTTTTCCAGGTCAGTCCTTACTTCAGCCAGGATTTTTTTAAAATCAATTAGTTCCTGCAGACCGGAGATCATGGGCAGCAATATCTGCACATGGCCGAAGGCGCTGGCCCTTAGTATGGCCCGCAGCTGGCTCCTGAACACTTCCTGTTCCTTAA
The DNA here is from genome assembly GCA_016929815.1 of Deltaproteobacteria bacterium. GTDB lineage: Bacteria > Desulfobacterota > DSM-4660 > Desulfatiglandales > HGW-15 > JAFGIC01. The sequence goes on along the minus strand of JAFGIC010000378.1, from coordinate 6,741 downwards.
GACAGAACCTTATAGCCCTTAACCCCAGTGCCGGATTCATCTCCTTTGACGACTGGTAGTTGGACAAAAACTTGTCTCCCCCGATATCCAGCGTCCTGATGGTAACGCTCTCCGGATGTATTATCTCTGCAACCTGTCTGTAATCATTGAACAGTTCCTCTTCCTCCGGTATCCCCTTGCTTCGCAGGTAGAGATACTCCGTTCTGTATAAACCTATCCCCTCGGCCCCGTGATCCTTTGCCGCCGCAATCTCTTCCACAAATTCAATGTTGGCCTTAAGCGTGACCCTGTGGCCATCTGTTGTCTCGGACGGCAGATAACACAGGCGAAGGATGCTCGACTTATATTTTTCATAATAGTTCTGTTTTTGCTGAAAGGCGGAAATAAGGTTCACATCAGGATTAATGATGACCTCGCCCTTGTACCCGTCAACAATAAGCAGGCACCCGTCATTGATAACGCTCGTAGCCGTCTCGAGGCCTACCACGGCAGGAATCTCAAGGGCCTGGGCTATGATGGCAGTATGGGATGTCCTGCCGCCTATATCTGTAATAAATCCCAGGATCTTTGATGTGTTCATTTCCGTGGTATCTGCGGGAGAGAGGTTGTGCGCAACTATTATTACATTCTCGTCACTAACGGCCAGGGACTCCTGTTCCTTTCCCGAAAGGTTTCTTAAGATCCTTTCAACGACATTCTCTACGTCGCTGAACCGCTCCTTTATGTACTCATCTTCAATATCATTAAAGATCTTGCTTATCTTCTGGACGGACTTTTTTATGGCCCATTCCGCATTTATCTTTTCTTCAACAATGCTCTTGATTGTCGCATCCGTTATCATGCTGTCGTCAAGTATCATCAAATGCGCGTCAAGAATAAAAGCGTGCTGCCTCAGCTGGTCAGGCAGGTTATTTTTTACGGAGGCTATCTGATCCCTGGTTGTCTGAAGCGCATTTTTAAATCTTTCAACCTCCCCACTAAGGTCTTTCTCATTTACAATGTACTGGTATATTATCTTCTGCTTAGATCTGTCGATGAGCCGGGCCTTGCCGATTATTATACCGGGGGATACTGCAATCCCCTGCAACCTGACATTGGTTCCATTTTTGTTGTTTCTCATCTGTCCTCGCCGAATCTGTCTTCAAAAAGCTTTACCAACTCATTTAACAGGGCCAGGGAATCTTCGCCCACAGCCCTTGCACCCAATTCAGTTCCCTTGGGGCAGTTCAAAGTAAGTATAGAGAGTATGCTGTCGCCCTCAACCTCTTCGTGGCCGTCCTTTTTCAAGTATAACCTTGAAGTATGCCTGCCGGCCAGTTCAACAATCCTCGCAGCGGACCGCGCATGAATTCCCAGGTCATTAATGATCTTGAGTTTTCTTTTATGTTCCATGGGATAAGATTATATTAATTCTGCTGTTATTATTCAATAGTTCAGTATAAATATTTTACTGTTTGGATATCTTCACGTGATAATGTCTTTCATCATGTTCAGGCATTCCCTGTAAACAGCCCTGTAATTCATCCCCGGTTCCCCTGACAACCTCGTGGCTATCTCCCTGGCCCCCATTGTCTTGTCCTTTAACAGCTCCCCTATCCTGTCCTTTAAGGCATCGTCCGGCCCCTCGTCATCGCGTTCACTTCCTGAAATTATGATGGTGAATTCACCCTTTACCATCTCGGGGTCCATGTCCTCCAGGATTTCGGAGATACTCCCTCTTTTTATCTCCTCATAGACCTTTGTGAGTTCCCTCAAAACAGCTGCCCGTCGGTCTCCGAGAATATCCCTGAGATCATTAAGAAGTTCCACCACACGGTGGGGCGCCTCATACAGGATCATTGTCCTTCGCTCATTAAGCAATCCCCTGATATATTTACGCCTTTTGCCCCCCCTGTTCGGCAGAAAACCTATAAAAACAAACCTGTCAACCTTGAGCCCGCTTACGGACAGGGCGGTTATTACAGCCGAAGGCCCGGGTATGGGCGATACCCTGATGCCATGCTCATGGGCTATGGCCACAAGCTCTGATCCCGGATCTGAAACCGTGGGTGTCCCCGCGTTGGTGACAATGGCTATATCATCGCCTTTATCCAGGATTTCAAGCAGTTTAGGACCCTTGGAAGCGCTGTTATGCTGGTTATAGGATAACAGCCTTGTCCTGATACCGTAATGGCTGCACAAACGCCTCGTGTGATCAATGTTCTCCGCGGCAATCAAGGAGACTTCCTTTAATATCTTCAAGGCCCTGAGAGTGATGTCTTCAAGGTTTCCTATCGGGGTGGCGACAACATAAAGGGTGCCGGCGCGGCCATCCTGATTGGTTTTATCTTTGCCTTCCTTTTTCATATTTTTTTACCTTGCGCCCTGCGCCTTAAGCCTTGCGCCTCTTGCCGCTCCACAGCCCGTAAGTGCCCGTCCTCCGTCACACCTTGGCGTGACTACGGAGGATGGAAAGACCGGTGCGTCTTTCTTTTACTTGACTTTACCTTGCGCCCTGCGCCTTGAACCTTGCGCCTTATTAATACGCCAGCTCAAAGGCGTCCTTAATGACCTCGATCTCCTCCCTTTCACCTTTTATATTAACGGCAACCACATCAAACCGCGCCTTTGTGTCGCAGCAGTTATTGGCCTTCATATAGGCAAGGGCCACCTTTGATATCTGACGTATCTTTTTCTGTGTCACAGCCTCCTTGGCATAACCGATTGATCGTCCCTTTCGCGTCTTGATCTCTATAAAAACAAGGCAGTCCCGATCCTTTGCGATCAGATCTATCTCCCCCAGGGCGCAGCGATAGTTTTTTTCTATGCACCGGTATCCCAGGCCCTTTATCTTCTCCAGCGCCAGTCTCTCCCCGAGATTCCCTAGATCAAGTCTTTCCCTTGTCAATCTACCTGACCCCTCTGAAGGTTGACCTGTGGATGGGACATGCCCCCTTTTCCCTTATGGCCTTCAGGTGTTCCGCCGTACCGTAACCTTTATTCCTGGAAAAGCCGTATTCCGGGAACATCATGTCATAGGACAGCATTATCCTGTCCCTATAGACCTTGGCGATTATGGATGCCGCAGATATACTGTGGCAAAGCTGATCGCCTTTTATTATACATTGCTGGGGAATAAGAATCGGTATCTTATGTATCCCATCTACGAGGAGAAACTCCGGCGCCGGATCAATTGCCAATACCGCCAGCTTCATCGCCTCAAGGGACGAGACAAGTATGTTGGATTTATCGATAATTTTATGGGAAACAACGCCGACGCCTATTGCAGCAGCTGTTTCTGTGATGACGGAAAAGGCAACCTCTCTTGCCTTTTCCGTCATCTTCTTGGAATCTTTGACACCAGGGATAGTGATACCTGCCGGCATTATTACAGCAGCGGCAACAACAGGTCCGGCAAGCGGCCCTCTGCCGGCCTCGTCAATGCCTGCCGGCCTATTGTATCCTCGCCGCAGCAGGGACGACTCATAATACAAAACATCGTTAAACCCAGTTATTTCCGGGTCTGTGAAAAGAGGCAGATTTGTGTCTGTAATATTCAACTTTTACAAAGGCATTTACACCCTTTTTTCTTTAATTTTTAAGGCCTTTCCTTTCAATGCCCTCATGTAATACAGCCTTCCCTGTCTTACCTTCCCCCTGCTCACGACCTCTATCCTGTCTATGGTAGGCGAGTGAAGGGGGAAAATCCTCTCAACCCCTACGCCATAGGATATCTTTCTTACGGTAAATGTGGCGCCGGTCTTGCCTTTTCTCCTGCGGAGGACAAACCCCTGAAACATCTGTATCCTTTCCTTCTCGCCTTCCTTAATTCTAGCATAGACCTTTATAGTGTCCCCAGCCTTGAAATCAGGGATATCAATCCTCAGTTGTTCATTCTCCAGATTCTCAATAATTTTATTCATATCTCCTCCTGAAAGCCGGCCCAAGGCCGGCAGGTATTTATATTTACCGCCTATTCATACCTGCCCGCCAGTCGATCCAGAATTATACCGGCCGCTGTCCTCACAGACAGGTGATTGTAATCGGTGTTTCCTTCTATCGGGTCCAGGACGAAATCGGACATCTCAAGGATGTCTTCATGCAGCCCCCATGCAGTCCCGAAAATCAAAAAAACGGTCCTTTCGGAATTCAGCAACCCCCTCAAACCCGAGTAGTTTATACCGCATCCGGACCGCCTAGACGCATCGGTTGTAACAAGAAGCGGCTCATCGCCCTCGGCTGCCCTGACGGCGTCCACTGCCGTCCCAAGGTCCTTGACGACGTGTATTGTCTCAAGGGCCTCTTTTCTGTGCACATTATATGCGGCGCCGTAACCGCTCGTCCAGTGCGCAGAAATGCGCTCAGCCAGCACATGCTGGTTCTTTAACGGGGTAATTATAAATAATCTCTTTGCCCCGTATGTCCTGGCCAGCCTTGACAGGTCATGAAGATCGAAATTTGTTATGGCAGAGGCTATCTTTTCCCTGTTTTTATTATATACAGGAAAATGAACCAGCCCGATATAAAGCCTCATTAATCATCAACCTTTTTCGGCCAGTTTTTCTATTTCCTTCAAAAGGCGTCTGTCCTCTTCTCCCAGGTCCCTGTCCTTTAAAAGGTCAGGCCTTTTCTCAAGTGTCCTTTTCAGGGATTCCTTTCGTCGCCAGATCCTTATCCTCTCATGATCGCCCGATAAAAGGATCTCCGGGACATCCTGCCCCATGAAGTTTCTGGGCCTGGTGAAGTGAGGGTGTTCAAGAAGCCCATCCTCAAAGGAGTCCTCAGTATTCGACTTCTCTCCTCCCAGCACCCCGGGTACCAGGCGGCCCACGGCATCCACAACAACCATTGCGGCCGTTTCCCCGCCGCTAAGCACGTAGTCGCCTATGGAGAGTTCCAGGTCAACATGGCCCGAGATGATCCTTTCGTCAACACCCTCATAACGCCCGCATATGAGGATAATATGACTTTTCTCTGCCAGGTCCCAGGCCACTGCCTGGTTAAACTTCCTTCCCTGGGGTGTAAGGAGGATGGTTATGACGTCATCCCCCGTCCTCTCAATGGATTTTAATGCCTGATATATGGGGCCGGGCTTCATGACCATGCCGTTTCCACCCCCATAGGGACGATCATCCGTTACCTTGTGTCGTCCGTCGGCAAAAGAACGTATATCAGTGAGCCTGACATTAAGGATGCCCTTTTTAACGGCCCTTCCCAGTACCCCCTCCTCAAGAAAGGGCGGGAAAAAATCCGGGAAAAGAGTTAGGATATCAAACCTCATCTATATCAAGCAGCCCGTCAATATCTCCGGCGATAATCATCCTTTTGTTTTCCAGGTCAATCTTAAGGACAACCCCGTGCAGGGCAGGGATCAGGAATTCATTATCGCCTTCTTTTACAACGTATATATCGTTGCTTCCAGTATCAATTATCTCCCGCAATGTGCCTAGGAAGCGGCCTGAATCCAGAAACACCTTTACACCAATGAGTTCGAACCGGAAATATTCATCTGCCCCTTCTCGTCTTAAGGTGTCTTTCCTTATAAATAATTCAGCCCCTCGAAATCTTTCGGCATCATCCAATGAAGAGATTCCATCCAGCTTCATCAGATAGGCATTCCTGTGGGAATTAACTGATATTACTTTGTATTCCGACAACCCGGTCTGTTCCGTTTTGAGCAAAATAATCCCCGGGTTCAGAAAGGTTTCCGGGGATACGGCATATGAATGTATCCTTAAAAGTCCATTCAGGCCGTGTGGACGGATCACCTTCCCTATAAGGAGCAGGTCTTCGGAAGCCACCCTCAAGGTTATTCTATGATCTCCAAAACCGATCTTTTTCTGAGCTTGGTGGAAGATGCGCTGAGTATGGTCCTCATTGCACGCGCAGTCCTCCCCTGCTTTCCTATAACCTTTCCGAGGTCTTCCTTTGCTACTTTAAGTTCAATCACAGAGGTCTGTTCGCCTTCTATTTCGGTGACAATCACTTCTTCAGGTTTATCAACCAACGCTTTAGCAATGAATTCTATCAAGTCCTTCATCATAAACCTCCATTTTTGAATTCAACGGAATATCACATCAGTTTGCTGTTGTGGAAACCTTAAGCAGCCCCTCTCTCTTTAAGATCGCGTTGACGGATTCTGTTGCCTTTGCGCCTTTGCTTAGCCAGTGGCTTACCTTTGACCCGTCGAGTTTAACCTCTGCGGGGTTCTTCATAGGGTCATAAGTTCCAAGGATGTCCAGGAATCTGCCGTCACGGGGCGCTTCGGAATCAGCCGCTACAACGCGATAATAAGGCCTTTTTTTTGAGCCCTTCCTCGTCAGTCTCAATTTTACTGTCATCTAAATTTACCAACCCCCTAATATTATTGTTGTTATATAAAAATCGTCAATGATCAGATCATTTTTACCGGAACAACGCCGGCATCTTCATCCGGCCCTTTCCCCCTGTAAACTGCTCCATCAGCTTTTTTGTCGTTGCAAAATTCTTCAGCAGCCGGTTTACATCCTCTACCTTTGTGCCGCTCCCTTTTGCGATCCTCTTTCTCCTGCTGCCGTTAATGATCCTGTAATCTGCCCTTTCCTGCCTGGTCATGGAGCTGATGATGGCCTCTACTTTAACGAGCTCCTTTTCATCCGGCTTCAGTTTCTTCAATTTATTCAGCTGTCCTATGCCCGGAAGCATCCCTAGTATCTGCTCAATGGAACCCAGCTTTTTCATGTATCCCAGCTGCTTCTGGAAATCCTCCAGGTCGAACTTCCT
>JAFGIC010000377.1 GCA_016929815.1 Deltaproteobacteria bacterium | reverse complement strand
TGTTTTCTTATACATGGCTGCTTATAGCATGGTATAGTTTCTAAAGCAATAGTTACTTCTCAGGAATCATAACTTAACAGCGTCCCCTTTATACGAACAAGGTAATGCAATTTACAATGACCCATTTCGCGGCCACTACTTCATAAACGAAATGAAATATCTTGAGCTAGATAACTTCAGAGTAACGCCAAATGATTTGATAGTAAGCTGTTCTGGTACGCTTGGTAGAATTGCGGAAATTCCAAGTAATGCACCTCAAGGGGTGATCAACCAGGCGCTTTTAAGAATAAGACTCAAGCGTGATCTGATAAACAACAATTTTTTTATCCACTATTTTCGAAGTGCATTTTTTCAGAAAAAGATATTTGATCAATCTCAAGGAACCGCAATGACAAATCTTATAGGGATAAAGGATTTTAAAGAAATTGAACTGCTAATTCCTCCGCTCCCCGAACAACACGCAATCGTCGCTGAAATAGAATCACGTCTCTCTGTCTGCGACAAGATTGAAGAAGGCATTGAACACAGCCTCAGGCAGGCGGAATCTTTGCGGCAGAGCATTTTGAAGAAGGCATTTGAAGGCAAGCTCGTTCCCCAGGACCCATCGGACGAGCCTGCATCAAAATTATTGGAACGCATACGGGCGGATCGGGACAAACAAGCTGCAGAGCAGCGAAATGTTAATAGCAAACGAAAGGGAAAAACCAAAACGAAAATAGCCGCGTAGCGGCGATATGATAATAGGCTATTAACATGTCGCCCCTACGGGGCTGTAATGACGATGGATATCAATGGCTATTAACATGTCGCCCCTACGGGGCTGAAATGATGATAGGCATTTATGGGGCTATTAACATATCGCCCCTCTGGGGCTGTAATGACGATGGATATCAATGGCTATTAACATGTCGCCCTTACGGGGCTGAAATGATGATAGGCATTTATGGGGTTATTAACATATCGCCCCTCTGGGGCTGTAATGACGATGGATATCAATGGCTATTAACATGTCGCCCCTACGGGGCTGAAATGATGATAGGCATTTATGGGGTTATTAACATGGCGCCCTGATGAGGATGTAATGATTTTTGATGAATATCGATAATCCTATTAATATGGCACTCCTACGGAGCTGATGAAAGAATAGCCGCGTAGCGGTGACATGATAATAGCTTAATCAAGGCGTAATGATGAAAGCCCCAGCGGGGCGATATATTAATAGCAGAATAGCGGTGATTTTTTAAATAGCCCCGTAGGGGCGACATATTAATAGATGGAAAAATAATAACCATAACCAGGGGCTGTCAAATGGCCAACACCTACACCCAATTATACGTCCATATTGTTTTTGCGGTAAAAGGCCGGACAAACCTTATCTCCCATGCATGGAAAGAGGAGTTGTATAAATACATCAGCGGAACAATAACCGGTAAAAAACAAAAGCCAATGGCGATAAACGGGATGCCGGATCATGTCCATCTGCTCATTGGATTTAACCCTGATTGCTCTATCTCTGATCTTATTCGGGACATTAAATCTAACGCATCAAAATGGATAAATGAAAAAGGATTTGCAATGGGGAAGTTTGAATGGCAAACCGGTTTTGGGGCGTTCACCATAGGCCAATCCCAGATAGACAGGGTTTTTAAATATATTGCAAATCAGGAAGAGCACCATAAGGTAAAGACCTTCAGAGAAGAATATATCGATTTTTTAAAGGCATATCAGGTGGAATTTAATATTCAATATATTTTTGATGAATAAGATGGTGAGGTTTTGTTACATTTCGCCCCAACGGGCTATTAATATGCCGCCCCTACGGGGCTTTAATGACATTGAATGTCGATGAGGCTATTAATATGACGCCCTTACGGGGCTTTAATGATATAGGTTGTCGATGATGCTATTAATATGCCGCTCCTACGGAGCTGACAAAATGGGATAGCCGCATAGCGGCGATATGTTAATAGCACCAGAAACGTGGTATGTAAATAGCCCCATAGGGGCGATATATTAATAGAAATAAAATGACAAACGAAACAAACAACACATCAAGCATAATCAGCAAGGTGTGGTCTTTCTGCAATACCCTGAGTGATGACGGCGTAGGCTATGGCGATTATCTTGAAGAGCTTAAAGGTTAGAGCATGAACGAAATCCTCATTTATCAAAACGAAGATAACAATGTGCAGGTTGAGGTTCGCGTTGAGGATGAAACGGTTTGGCTTACTCAACCTCAGATTGTTGCTCTTTTTAATTCCAGTAAAGCGAATATCAGCGAACATATACGGAATATCATTGAGTCTGGCGAATTGGATGCTGAATCAACTGTTCGGAAATTCCGAACAGTTCAAACCGAAGGAGCAAGGAAGGTCTCCAGGGAGCGTCCATCTTACAATCTGGATATGATTATTTCAATCGGATATCGAGTCAACTCCAAGAGAGGGACCCAATTTCGTATCTGGGCAAATAATGTTATAAAAATGTATTTATTGAAAGGATATGCCGTTAATGAAAAGCGTTTAAGTGAGCGCGAAAAGGAACTGCAAACTCTCAAAGCCAGTATTCAATTGCTGGAGCGCAGCATCATGAAGCAGGCTCAACAATTGGATCAGGCAAAATCGTTTGTTAATATAATTGCTGATTTTTCCAACGGGTTGGGAATTCTTGACGACTACGATAATCAAAGATTAGACAATCGGGGGCTAACTGAAAAAGAAGCAGCGGTTATTTCCTATAGGGAGTGCAAGAAGATTATCGGTCAGGTTAAGGATGAGTTTAAATCAGCATTATTTGGGAAAGAGAAGGATAATAGTTTTCGAAGTTCTATAGGACAAATCTATCAGACCTTTGAAGGTAGGAACCTTTATCCGTCAATCGAAGAAAAGGCAGCAGTCCTCCTTTATCTGGTTGTCAAAAATCATTCTTTTGTGGACGGCAACAAAAGAATAGCAGCAGCCATATTCCTATATTTTCTAGACAGGAATGGCCTGCTGTACCGTCAGGATAAAACGACTTTGATCGATGGAAACACCCTGGCATCAATCACGCTGATGATCGCAGAAAGTAATCCCAGCGAGATGGAGACCATTAAAAGGATTATCATGAGTATTTTAAACAGGAGCAAAAAGTTTTGAGCAACGAATCTAACACATCAGGCATCATCAGCAAGGTATGGAGCTTCTGCAACACACTGCGCGATGACGGTGTGGGCTATGGCGATTATCTGGAGCAGCTCACGTACCTGCTCTTCCTGAAAATGGCGGATGAATTCAGCAAGCCGCCGTATAACCGTAAATTGCCGATCCCAAAGAAATACACATGGGAAAGCCTGACTTCAAAAAGGGGGGCAGAATTAGAAGGGCATTACACCTCACTGCTCCGGGAACTGTCGCGCCTGAAGGGCACCCTTGGACAGATATTTATTAAAAGCCAGAATAAGATTCAAGACCCGGCTAAGCTTTTTAAACTGATCGATATGATCGATAAAGAGCAGTGGACCATGATGGGGGCAGATATCAAAGGCAAGATTTATGAGGGCCTTTTGGAAAAAAACGCCGAAGATACGAAAAGCGGGGCGGGGCAATATTTCACGCCGCGCGCCCTGATAAAGGCCATGGTTGCCTGCATGCAGCCGCAACCCATGAAAACTATCGCAGACCCTGCATGCGGCACCGGCGGTTTTTTTCTGGCGGCCTACGATTATATTTCCGACTCAAAAAACTTTACACTGACCAAAGAGCAAAAAGAGTTTCTAAAAAACAACACATTTTACGGAAATGAGATCGTGGCGGGCGCCCGCAGGCTGGCGCTCATGAATATGTTCCTGCACAACATAGGCGATATTGATTCAGAGACATTCATATTGTCCACCGACTCGCTTATTGCCGATACGGGTTTGCGTGTAGATTACGTCATGACCAATCCGCCCTTCGGGAAGAAAAGCAGTATGACCTTCACTAATGAAGAAGGCGAGCAGGAGAAGGAAGATCTTACCTACAACCGGCAGGATTTCTGGGCGACAACGAGCAATAAGCAACTCAACTTTGTCCAGCACATACATACAATGCTAAAAACGAGCGGAAAAGCCGCTGTTGTATTGCCTGATAACGTCCTGTTTGAAGGAGGAGCAGGCGAAACCGTCAGGAAAAGGTTGCTGGAAACAACCGATCTGCATACAATCCTGAGGCTTCCGACCGGCATATTTTACGCCCAGGGCGTCAAGGCCAATGTCTTGTTTTTCGACAACAAGCCTGCCAGTAAAGACCCCTGGACAAGCGAGGTGTGGATATATGATTATCGAACCAACATCCGCCACACCCTGAAAAAATCGCCGTTAAAGTTTGAAGACCTCAAGGAGTTTATTGTATGCTACAAGCCTGCAAACAGGCATAAGCGCAAGGAAACCTGGCACCAGGAAAAAAATCCCGAAGGCCGCTGGCGAAAATTCAATTACAATGAAATTGTCAGTCGTGACAAGACCAGCCTGGACATTACCTGGCTAAAGGATAAAAGCCTTGCAGACCTGGACAATCTGCCGGACCCCGATGTGCTGGCGAACGACATAATCGAAAATCTGGAAGCTGCAGTGGAAAGCTTCAAGGAGATCATGACGGCAATCAACAGGAAATAAAAAAATGGTATTAGGTCTTTAGTCCTTCCATATAAAATTATTATCAATAAAAAACAGATTGGGATTCATAACGGAATTATTTAACGGTTTCACTTTCTTGACATAATATGCTTTTTAAAATATGTTCTGTGAAAATTTATCAAAATGGAGGCCGGACGATGAAGGTACTTTTTTTTGGACCAAATGGAAGCGGGAAGGGGACTCAGGGAGCGATAGTAAAGGAAAAGCTGAAGATACCCCATATCGAGACAGGGGTGATATTCAGGGACAATATCTCAAGGGGCACGAATCTGGGCAAAGAGGCAAAGGGTTATATCGACCGGGGCGAGCTGGTCCCTGACAGCATAACAATACCTATGATACTGGATCGAATAAAACAGAAAGACTGTGTGAACGGGTGGCTCCTGGACGGATTTCCGAGGAACCTTACACAGGCGCAGGAGTTGGACAAGGCCCTTAAGAAAGAGGGTATTAAGCTTGATATAGTCATTGAGATTATGCTTGAGCGTCAGATCGCTAAAAACCGGATAATGGGCCGCCGTCTCTGTGTGAATGACAACAACCATCCTAACAATATATTTATTGATGCGATCAAGCCAGACGGAAACAGGTGCAGGGTATGCGGCGGAGAGCTTATTACAAGGGCCGACGACCAGGATGAAAAGGCCATTGATAAGAGGCACAACATCTACTATGACGCGAAGACCGGCACAATGGCGGCCATCAATTATTTTAAAGAACTCTCCGTCAAGAATAAAACCCCCAGGATTATAGAGCTTGACGGCAAGCCTGGCGTTAAGGAAGTATCTGAAGATCTACTGAAAAAGCTTTTGTAAGATGTTATTTAGTTAGAGTTGATTTCACGCTAAAGCCCCCTGCGTAAAACCAGGGGGCTTTTATTATATTTACTATTGTTTCCAAGATGTACATGGGTTAATATTGTATAAAATTTATGAACGGAGAACCAACCAAGATGGAAGACCGATTAGAGGGCGTTTTAAACAAGATAGAGGAACTGCCCACCCTTCCGGCAGTTTCACAAAAGATTCTCGAGCTTATGACCGATGAAAACGCCTCCAACAGGGACATAGCAAGGCTGGTAGAGAACGACCAGTCCATGGCGCTTAAGATCATGAAGATTGCCAATTCCGCATTTTTCGGTTCCATGACCAGGGCAACCTCACTTGAACAGGCAATGGTCAAGATCGGAATGAATGAAGTCAGGTCCATTGTCCTTGCAGTGTCCGTTTATGACTTCTTCTCCAATTCCGACAGCGGGGTATTTGACCGTAAAAGATTCTGGAAACACGGCATTGTGTGCAGCCAGACGGCAAAATACCTGGGCAGCCATTACAGGACTGGCAATGACACGCTGTTTATCTCCGGGCTGGTCCATGACATGGGAAAGGCAGTGCTGGATGAATATTTCCATGATGAATTCATAAGCATCATAAATTATCTTGAGCTGAAGAGATGCACGTTCAGCGAGGCGGAAAAGACTGTAATGGGTATAACGCATGCTCAGATAGCCGCAAAGCTCCTCACACAGTGGAAATTTCCCGATGAGATTATCAGTCAGATATTGTATCACCACGCTCCATCTGAGGCTGGAGAGTTTGAGAAGGGCGCTATTATTCTATATCTTGCCGATATAATAACAAAGGCCGCAGGGTATTCCTGTCATGCAAATGAAGAAACAACGGACCTGAAGGATTTTTCACAGTCCGATCAGGTGTCCTACATCAATGAAAAGGGATTCAGGCTGGACTATGCCTTACTTGAAAGGTTTGTGAACCATGTGCAGGAATCCATAGTGGGAGAGGCGGACAATATGATAAGCCTCTTTGATTAAATTGGTATTTAAAACAATCGTTTTTCCTACCAATGCTTTTCAAATCTATAATTATTTATAAATATTCAGGATTAAACCATGCGAATCTTGTTTGTAGATGACGATCAAAAGGTTGTCTCATTTGTTTCAAAGGGATTAAAGGAAGCCGGTTTTGCTGTTGATCATGCCCCGGATGGCGAGGAAGGATTCTACCTAGCTACGACCGAAGACTACGATGCTCTGATAATTGATATAATGCTGCCGAAACTCGACGGTTTAACACTCATTGAAAATTTACGGGGTCAAAATATTGATACACCTGTTATTATCCTAAGTGCAAAACATACTGTGGATGATCGCATTATGGGGCTTCATAAGGGGGGTGACGATTATCTTACCAAACCCTTTGCGTTCTCCGAACTGCTTGCCCGCTTACAATCCTTGATCAGGAGGTCCAGCGGGATCGCAGAACCTACTAGTATCATAATAGGTGACCTGTCAATTGATTTTCTTACAAGGGAGGTAATAAGAGCGGGCAAAACCATCATATTACAACCTCGGGAATTCGCGCTTCTCGAATATCTTATGCGAAATGCAGGAAGCATCGTTTCGAAGACTATGATAATGGAACATGTCTGGGATTATGATTTTGATCCGAGAGCAAATGTGGTCGAAGCTCGGATGTCCAAGTTAAGGAATAAGATTGATGGACCCTTTGAAAAAAAGATGATTCAAACGATCCATGGTGTAGGTTATATTATTAAGTAAGCTCATTCACAATAATACCGCCTCATAATTAACCCGTATCCATTCATTTTTTCTCCACAATAATTACCAAATATTAATTTCCAAGTCATTTTTTGGTTAGTACCACTATGATATCCCGAAATAAATGAACGCCGTCGTAATGTATTATTATTCTGAATAAATTGTACATCTTGCAGTAATCACCAAAAAAAATAAAGGAGGATGGAAATGAAAAATTTACTTTTTATAGTTCTTTTTGCCTTGATCTGCGGATTTGTTTTTATTTTGGAAGATTTTCGGGCTGTCTATGCACAGGAACAAACAACTGAGGAATTCACCCTTGATGAGATCACGGTCACGGCACAGATGCGCGAGGAAAACCAGCAGAAAGTTCCGATTATGATAGAGACCATTTCCGGCGAGGACTTGAATATGATGGGAAGAATCACCCTTGAGGATACCCTTGCCGGCATTTCATCAGCAATAGTTCAAAAAGCAGGAAAAGAGTTAAGCGTAATTATACGGGGCATGGACAATGATGCAATAGCGGGAGACTCCTTTTCCCAGGTTGCCGTTACTCTTGACGGGGTGTTCAGTAATAGTTTTGGCGTCGGCTACAGCGGCATTTATGATATGGAGCGCGTAGAGATACTTTCCGGCCCTCAGGGCACATTGTATAGCCGAAACGCTTCAGGCGGTGTTGTCAATATGGTTTCAAATAATCCTTCCACGGATAGATATGTGGCGTCAGGATCACTTGAACTGGGAAATTATAGTCTCATTAATACCAAGGGGATGGTCAATATACCGCTATCCGACAAATTCGCCTTGCGCACTGCCTTTAATATAGTCAGGCGTGATGGTTTTGTATCCAACGGCACCAATGACAATCGCGTTAATTCGGCGAGACTTAAATTTGCATATTATCCTTTGGAGGCCATGTCCGCCGTTCTTTCTTATGAATACACACACACGGGAGGCAGAGGACAAGGGGGCGGAGTCGATGCATTTGAAGATGAGGATGATGTGGATGATCCTTGGTACAGCAGCCAGCCTGAAGATGTCGCCAGCACTGACAGGGATTA
>JAFGIC010000046.1 GCA_016929815.1 Deltaproteobacteria bacterium | reverse complement strand
CGTCCGGTGCCGATTGAAAGTTCAAAGTTCAAACTGGAATGTGATCTTGCCGTAATAGCAGTCGGTGCAGGCCCCAATCCATTATTGACGCAGTCTACTTCTGGCCTCAAGCTTAATAAACGAGGTTATATCGATATCGATGAAGAAACCGGCAAAACCAGTAAAAAAGGAGTCTGGGCGGGAGGAGATATTGTCACTGGCTCCGCGACCGTAATCTTGGCCATGGGTGCAGGTAGGGTCGCATCCGAGTCAATCCATAAATATCTGACGTTGGGATGGTAGACGTACCTGCTTTAATCAAAATATTTGTTATATTCGCCGTTATCCTCTTTTTTAACAGGCTTCGGCTCAATCTCGGTGTATCCCTTCTGATAGGCGCGTTGCTTCTGGGTTTATGGATGGGTCTGGATTTCCGTAATCTTTTAAGAAGCATATTTATCAATCTTACCCGTTTACAGACGATTGCTCTCGCGCTCATCGTCTGGCTCATAATGTTCCTGAGCGGACTTATGGAAAAAAGCGGGAATATGGACAGACTCGTAAAAAGCTTTTCCAGCCTTTCAAAGGACGGCAGAACCGTGGGAGCAGTGATGGCCGCACTAATCGGATTGTTGCCTATGCCCGGGGGGGCGCTCTTTTCGGCTCCCATGGTGGATGCATCAGTCTCAGGTGGTTCGATCACAAGTGAACAAAAAACAGCGGTCAATTACTGGTTTAGACATATATGGGAATTCTGGTGGCCGCTTTACCCGGGTGTGATATTGGCTGTGGCTCTTTTGGAAGTTGCGACGCTGTATTTCATGGCCATGATGATCTCGGTTACCTTGTTGTCAATCCTTGCAGGGATATTATTCATTCTTCGACCTATTGGGAAAATAGAATTAAACGAGCAGGCAGAGTTTTCATTCCAAGGAATAAAATATTTCATTCAAGAGCTCATTCCAATACTTATTGTAGTATTCTTTATCTTCGCTATAACCTTAGCAGGTAACGCACTGCAACGGTTTGGCTTTAATATCAAAATAGACTCCGGTCTTTCGGTACTTCCCGGTCTCATTGTAGCCATCATATGGGTTTGCGCTGTCAATAAAATATCAGCAAGACAGATCAAAATCGCGCTACTTAAGCGGAATGCATGGTCAATGGTCCTTTTGATTCTCTCCATAATGGTTTTCAAAGGTATGATGTCGGACAGTCATGCCGTTTTGCAGATCAGGAATGAGATGATAACCCATGGAATCCCGATAATTCTGGTTATAGTATTGATGCCCTTTTTGTCAGGGTTGATCATGGGTATTGCTGTCGGTTTTGTGGGAGCCAGCTTTCCGCTTATTATCCCGATGTTCCAGAATCCCGACCTGCTGAACTATCTGTCCACTGCCGGTCTGGCATACACCTTCGGTTACATGGGTATGCTTTTATCGCCAGTGCATCTCTGTTTTCTTGTGTCAAAGGACTATTTTAATGCCGGATTTCTCAGTACCTATCCGCAAATTATCAAACCGGCTCTTGCTGTTATGTTGATGTCAGTAATATGTTATTCCCTATTAAACATATTTTGAAGGTGGAACAATGGAAGAAAAAGTGAAAATAAGAATCGATGGAAAAGACTTTGAGATGCCTATCATAATCGGCACTGAAGGTGAAAGGGCTATTGACATCTCAAGACTTCGAAAAGAGACCGGACTCATAACACTCGACCCAGGGTTTGTTAACACAGGAAGCTGCTTGAGCAGCATAACCTTCATGGACGGTGAAAAAGGAATTCTCCGTTACAGAGGTATCCCCGTAGAGCAATTGGCGGAAAAATCTACTTTTGTCGAAACAGCATTTCTGTTGATAAACGGCAGGCTACCTACCAGGACGGAGCTAACCCGTTTTTCAGTATTGTTAAACGATCATTCACTTGTCCATGAAGACATGCGACATTTTTTCGATAATTTTCCCCGTGGTGCCCACCCCATGGGAATTCTGTCCTCAATGGTCAACGCGTTAAGAGCCTTTTATCCCGAGATTCCCGAACGGTCAGAGGAAGAAGAGATCGATATTACCGTAACAAGATTGCTTTCCAAAGTAAGGACTATGGCGGCGATGTCTTATAGAATCTCCAGAGGTCATAAGGTTGTTTACCCGAGACAGGAATACACTTACGCGGCAAATTTTTTAAATATGATGTTTGATACTCCTGTTCGACCCTACCAGGTCGATGAAAATTTCGTACGTGCACTTAATGTGTTCTGGATACTCCATGCGGATCATGAACAGAATTGCTCCACAGCCGCCGTTCGCCTTGTGGGAAGTGCCAGGGTCAACCTCTATGCCGCCATTTCAGCAGGGATATGCGCCCTCTGGGGACCATTACATGGTGGGGCGAATCAGTCTGTTATCGAAATGCTCAACAGTATCCTTGAAAGCGGAGGGAATGTAAAACCATTCCTGGCCAAAGCGAGTGACAGGAATGATCCTTTCAGGCTGATGGGTTTTGGTCACCGGGTCTATAAAACATTTGATCCCAGAGGCAAAATTATGAAAAAACTCTGCCATGACATCCTGAATAAACTTAATCAGAAGGATCCTTTACTTGACATAGCGCTCGAACTCGAAGAAGCGGCTCTAAAAGACCCCTATTGTATCGATCACAACCTCTATCCCAACGTGGACTTTTATGCCGGTATTGTTCTCAGGGCGATAGGTATTCCACTTAATATGTTTACAGTGTTGTTTGCTATCGGAAGGTTACCTGGCTGGATCAGCCAGTGGAAGGAAAGCATGGAGGATCCCAACTGGAAGCTCCACAGGCCGAGACAGATTTACATGGGCGAAAAAGCTATTGATTATATTCCTATTAATGAAAGAAAATAGGAATTCACTATCTAAGGAGAATAATGAAACTCGATACTTTTAAAGATATGAATGCTCCAGAGCTTCGTAATTATCTGGAATTTCTTCTCTGGCATTACAGGGTTGTTGATGCCTTCTGGTTTATATATGTTTCCGACAATTTTGATCTTCCAACGGCGGAAAAGATCAATGAAAAGGTATGGGGCCGTGTCGGCGGAATGGCCGCCAAAGATCTGATCTCAAGGTTTCATATCCGGGAAACAGGTCTCAAGGGATTTGTCAAGACCCTTAAATTATTCCCCTGGCATATTATCGTCGGGTTTCAGATAGAGGAACTGGAGGATGAGGTAATAATATCCGTTCCATCATGCCCTCCCCAGGAGGCGAGGTTAAACCGGGGCCTAGGCGAATATGTATGCAAGGAAATGCACAGAAAGGAGTTCCTAGGCATTGCCGAAGCGGTTGATGAAACGATTCGTGTGGAATGCCTCTTCGCTCCCCCGGATCCTCATCCTGACAATATGTTCTGTAAATGGCGGTTTTATATTGCCTAGGAACCTCTCAGACTTTGCCTTACAGTCTCAAATATCTAGTGATGCAGTAACCAATTCCTATATTTAATTTCCCTTCCCAAATGGCACAATTCTTGAATGTCCTTAAATCATAAACATTTATCTAAGTTAGGTTATTCTCCAACTTAGTTGAAGGAATTAATCAAAAATATACATATTCAAATAAGAAAAAAATGTCCCGTGGTTTGGGTCGTAGTATGGGGTATCTTTTTAATGGCGAAAACCTTAGAAGCAAGATAATTGTGTAAGGTGCCTGCCAGGCGGGCGGAATGCTTCTTCGGTTGTTCAACCTTTATCCGGCCTGGCACTTACCGAGATGACTCGCCGCCCGCCTAATCTGGCTTTATGCGATAAACTAGCCAGGAACTAGTTCGACCATAAAAAGAGTCCCCATACTACGACCTTTAGCCATTCGGCTGAATTTAAACGTGGTGTATTTAAAT
>JAFGIC010000376.1 GCA_016929815.1 Deltaproteobacteria bacterium | reverse complement strand
GGGATCGATCTGCCTGCTTTCCATCCATCTCTTCGCAGTGTAGGCTCCAAGGGGTATCGCATTTTCATTTGCCAGTTGACCCTGCCAGCGGCAGAACGGACTTGAATAATAGCCGCCATAGGGTATGTACGCCTTTTCAAACATATATTTGCTCCTCCGCAAGTATTAGATTTTTTATTTTACATATTATTTTAGTCCATATTATGTCAAGCCAATATTTATTTATTATCAATCTTTTCTTGACTTCCAAACATCTTATGTAATAAGGAATGGTATTTATGTATTGTCTAAAAGAAGCCCTTTAATTCATTATTAAGTTTCTGATTTACTGATGAATATCGGTCCTGAAATCAAAGGCAGGACTATGCGGCTCTCAGGCCTTCACAAAATTTTGAGAGGTATCAAGGATAATGTCCGACACGAGTCATAAAAATCTGTCCGGTTCGGTTATGGTCGTCGGCGCCGGCATAGCCGGGATCCAGGCATCCCTGGATCTGGCCGATTCGGGCTATCTTGTCTATCTTGTGGAAAAAAAGACCGCTATCGGCGGAATAATGGCCCAGTTGGATAAGACATTCCCTACCAATGACTGTTCAATGTGCATAGTCTCTCCAAAACTGGTCGAATGCGGGAGGCACATAAATATAGACCTCCTTATGATGACGGATATCCTGGATGTGGGAGGAGAGGCCGGTAATTTTCATATCAAAATCCGTGAGCGCCCCCGTTTCATAGACATCTCAAAATGTACGTCCTGCGGAGAATGCGCAAAGGCATGCCCTATAGATGTCTCCAATCCCTTTGATGAAGGACTCAGCAACCGCAAGGCAGCATTCAAGCTTTATCCCCAGGCCATGCCCAGCGCCTATGCTATTGAAAAACGCGGCACAGCCCCATGCAAGGCAACCTGCCCTGCCCATGTAAGCATACAGGGGTACATAGCGCTTATAAACAAAGGCAAATACAGGGAGGCCCTGGAACTCTTCAAGGAAGCGCACCCCTTCCCTGCCATATGCGGCAGGGTATGCCACCACCCCTGCGAAAAGATATGCACAAGGGGAGACCTTGACAAACCCCTGGCGATTCAATACCTCCACAGGTTCATAGCCGATGAGGATATGAAGAATGAATCGCCTTACATCCCTGAAGTGCCTGAAAAACGTGATGAAAAGATAGCTGTTGTCGGTTCGGGTCCTGCGGGACTCGCATCTGCCTATTTTCTGGCGCTGATGGGGTATCAAATAACCGTTTTTGAAAAACTGCCCGTTGCAGGAGGAATGATGGCGGTAGGCATCCCTGCATACAGGATGCCCAGGGATGTCCTTAACACAGAGATAAAGACCATCCGTGATATGGGCGTTGAGATAAAGACAGGTGTTACATTCGGAAAGGATATCACGCTATCCTCTCTTAAAGCTGAAGGATACAGGGCGGTATTCCTTGCGACAGGCCTTCATCTCAGCAGGGCCTTGAATATTGAAGGGGAATCCCTTCCTGGCGTGCTCAAGGGTGTGGACTTTTTAAGGGAGTCCGCCCTTGGCGAAAAGGTAAGCGCAGGGAAAAGGTGTATTGTCATCGGCGGCGGAAACGTTGCCGTTGATGTCGCTCTTACAGCGAGAAGGGTCGGTGCAGAAGACGTCACACTTGTATGTCTTGAAAAACGTCACGAGATGCCCGCATGGGATTATGAGATCGCGGAGGCACTTGAGGAAGGCGTAAAGATAATAAATAGCCTTGGCCCTAAAAGGTTCCTTGAAAAGGGGGGTATTGTCGCGGGGGTTGAATTCAAGCGATGCACATCCGTATTTGATGAAAACAATGCATTCAATCCGAAATATGATGAAAACGATCTGACTTCTTTTGATGCCGACACGGTCATTGTCGCAATAGGCCAGGCTGCTGATATCTCCTTCGCGGAAAAGGAAGGGATCGCCCTTACAAAAAGGGGCGGGCTTGACAATGATCCGCTTACTCATCAGACGCCTGTTGAGGGGATCTTTGTGGGAGGAGATGTCGCCTATGGTCCCAAATCCGTAGTGGAGGCGGTTGCATCAGGCAAAAAGGCAGCTGAAAGCATACACCGTTACCTGAATGGACTGGATATATCTAAGGGCAGGGAAGAAGACTGGTCATATGTGAAACCGGACATTAAATATGAGGAAAAAAGACCCAGGACTGCAATGAGAAACCTGGATCTTGAGAAGAGGTCAGGCAACTTTAATGAAATTGCACTCGGTTTTTCAAAAGAAGAGGCAGAAAAAGAGGCGGATCGCTGTCTCAAGTGCGGCATATGTTCCGAATGCTATCAGTGCGTTGACGCTTGCCTTGCCGGGGCAGTAAACCACAATATGGCGCCGGTGGAGAGGACCATCGACGTGGGTGCAATAATCCTTTCCCCCGGATTCACCCCCTTCGACCCTACACCCTTTGAGGCCTACAACTATTCCAGTCACCCTAACGTCCTTACAAGCATGGAATTTGAAAGGATACTTTCCGCCTCCGGGCCCTATCAGGGCCACCTTGTCAGGCCTTCAGACAACAAGGCGCCACATAAAATCGCCTGGATACAATGCGTAGGGTCACGGGATATAAACAGGTGCGATCATTCATACTGCTCATCAGTATGCTGCATGTACGCCATAAAAGAATCAGTTATAGCCAAGGAACACAGCCATGAACCGCTGGATGCTGCAATTTTTTACATGGACATGCGAACCTACGGCAAGGAATTCGAAAAATATTATGTAAGGGCGGAACAGGAAAGGGGGGTAAGATTCATACGCTCCCGGATACACTCCGTCACACCTGTTGAAGACGACAACCTTTTAATAAAATATGTTACCGATAACGGAGGGATCGGAGAAGAGGTCTTTAACATAGTTGTCCTCTCGGTAGGCCTTTCTCCCAATCCGGACATTGTTCAGCTTGCAGAGACCCTTGGCGTTAAACTGAATGAGCATAACTATGCAATGACCACAAGCTTCATGCCGGTCAGCACCAACAGGAAAGGCATATATGTATGCGGCGTTTTCCAGGGACCCAAGGACATTCCCCAATCGGTAATGGAGGCCTCGGCCGCAGCGGCTGAATCGGGAAATATAATCTCGCCCGCACGAAACACGCAGACAAGGACCAAGGATGTTCCTCCCGAACGCGATTTCACGGGACAGCCGCCAAGAATAGGCGTCTTTGTGTGCAACTGTGGAATAAATATCGGGGGTGTAGCCGATGTGCCTGCGATCAGGGATTATGCAAAGACCCTTCCCAATGTCATACATGCGGAGGACAACCTCTTTACCTGCTCCCAGGATACACAGGATAAGATAAAGACCGTAATCAAGGAAAAGAATATAAATCGAGTTGTTGTCGCCTCCTGTTCACCGAGGACCCACGAACCGCTTTTCCAGGAGACAATAAGGGATGCGGGACTTAATAAGTATCTCTTCGAGATGGCGAATATACGGGACCAGGATACATGGGTGCACATGAATAACCCCGCAATGGCGACCGAAAAGGCCAAGGACCTGGTACGAATGGCGGTCGCAAAGGCGGCATTTATTGAACCCCTCCAGCAGGTTACCCTTGGAGTGCATCATTCCCTGCTTGTTATCGGAGGCGGTGTTGCAGGCATGGAAGCGGCCATCGGAGCAGCCGAACAGGGCTTCCAGGCATACCTCGTTGAAAAAGAGGAGCAACTGGGGGGCACAGCCCTCAAACTCCGCGCCACATGGAAAGAAGAAGATGTCGGCGCTTATCTGTCCAACCTTATCCGTCGTGTACAGGAAAATCCTCTGATAAAGATATACACAGAGACAACAATCAAGGAAACAACAGGGGTTATCGGAAATTTCACAACAAATCTGTCACATATAAACGGAAAAACAAGCGACATCAATATAAACCACGGAGCGACTATATTTGCCTTAGGCGGGCGGGAATACAAGCCTACCGAGTACCTTTACGGAAAACATCCGGGGATCATGACGCATCTTGACCTGGATCAGGCCATCATGTCCTCTGATCCGAGGGTGTCAGAGGCGAATTGCGCAGTCTTCATACAGTGCGTCGGTTCAAGGATACCCGAGCGTCAGTACTGTTCCAGGGTATGCTGCACACACAGTCTTGAAAGCGCCTTGAAGTTGAAAGAAATAAATCCGGGAATGAACGTCTATATTCTTTACAGGGACATACGCTCATACGGATTTCGCGAGGACATCTATATCAGGGCCAGGGAAAAAGGCGTTATCTTTGTCCGATACGACCTTAATCACCTGCCTTCAGTGTCATGTGAAGACGGCAATGTAATCACCGTAAGAGTAAGGGACCACGTACTTGAAAGGGAAATACAGATCTCGCCGCAAATTGTCATATTGGCATCTGCAATCCTTCCCAATGACAATAAGGAATTGTATGAGCTTTTTAAACTGCCGATAACCGGAGAAGGCTTTCTTGCCGAAGCACACGTGAAACTTCGTCCCGTTGATTTCTCATCAGACGGCATGTTTATGGCAGGCCTTGCCCATTATCCCAAGCCCCTGGACGAAACTATAGCACAGGCAAAG
>JAFGIC010000375.1 GCA_016929815.1 Deltaproteobacteria bacterium | reverse complement strand
AGAAATCATAACATTTAATCAAGGAGGGTACTCACATGAAAAGCGGGTTTAGATGTCGGTCAGTTTTTTGTTTGATTTTAATTTTAATCTTGTCGGTCGGGTTTGCATCTGTCTTATTCGCAGCAGAATCCGGACAGGCCTCAGCACCTGCCTCTGTTCTTTCTTCCATCACCCTTAAGCCGGATGCCCCTGATAAATTATTTCTGGGTGAAACACTCCAGTTTACGGCAACCGGCATCTATGCCGACGGTTCAACAGCTAACCTGAGTTCAAAGGTGAAATGGGCTGTCTCAGATACCGCGGTCGCTGCCATATCGGAATCAGGGCTTGTCAGCCCTGTTTCTCCTAAGAACACACACGGTTCGGCCATGACAGATTCGGCCGGGGTCAAGGTTGAGATAACCGCGGGCATGGATGGTGTTGAAAGCCCGCCTGTAGCCCTAGCCGTGATAAACGCGGGAGGGCCGTCTTTGTACTACCAGGTTGGAGGGGCTTCCGGTAATTCGAGGCAGACCATTATTGCATCGGGAACCAATCAGTCAGGCGTTAAGGTCACTGATGGAGGCGTTTTTTCCCTGGCCGATTCAATGATCTATACAAACGGCAATTCCAATGCCACAGGCTTAAGCAGCGCCGTGGGAGTGAACGCGGGCGTTCTTGCGGAGAACGGCGCAAAGATAAAGATCGATAACTGCATGATAACCACGACAGGGTCAGGCGCCAATGGGGCCTTTGCACACGGTGAGGGGTCCCTTGTTGAGCTGTATAATGTCAAGATAAGGTGCCTAGGCGGTGCAGCCCATGGGGTGGACACTACATACCTGGGAGAGGTTATCATAGAAGACGCGGATATCTACACCGCGGGACAGAGCGGGGGCGCTGCCCTTTCAAATGACACGGGAGACGGTTCCGTATATGCGACCCGGGTCAAGACCTATACGGAAGGGAGGGCATCTCCAGGTTTTTACGCGATTGGTACAAAGAGCATATTCAAGATTACGGACTCCTTCCTTTACGCAAAAACAGGGGAGGGCGGGCTTATGACAACAGGGGCTATAGTAACATTGACCAGTTCAGTTGTTACGGGCTATACCGCAGGTCTGTCCTGCTCGGGCGGTACGATGACTGTTACAGGGGGAGAGATTAAAGGGGCAAACGGCCCTGGAATCATGGTTATAGCCGGTCCCGGCAGGGGCAGGATGGGCGGCGGCGCCGCGGGCGGTCAGGGCGGCGCCCCTGGCGGAGGTCAGATGGGCGGAATGCCCGGAGGCGGAGCGCCCGGAGGCCAGACGGGCGGCATGCCTGATGGAGGCGCTCCGGACGGCCAGATGAGTGGGATGCCCGGCGGGGCCGCTCCCGGAGGTCAGGGTGGGGCTCAGATGGGCGGCATGCCTGAAGGCGCAGGCGCTCCAGGTGGTATGGCAGGCGGTTTTCAGATGGCAAGCATATCTTCGGATATCATTGTAAAGGGCGGCGCCAGGATTACCGGAAGCAACGGTGAGATCATAAACGTCTCCGAAGAGAGCGCAGGCAACTTCACTGTGGAAGGTGAAGACCTGGTCGGCGACATGGTTGTGGAAGAGGGCAGCACACTTAATGTAACACTTCGCGATACAAACCTGACGGGCAGGATTGAAGGCGCGGCATTGACTCTTGAATCCGGAAGCGCATGGGATGTAACAGGAGATTCAACCCTGACAAGCCTGAGCAATAAAGAAGGGATATCCGGCAGCAGCGTTAAGAACATCATAGGAAATGGCCATACGGTATATTATGACAAAGACGCTGCAAAAGAGCTCAAGGGCAGGACCTATTCCCTGGCCAAAGGAGGAAAACTGACACCAAGGAAGTAGCATGTCTGTTTCATGAAAATATATTTCCCCGGATATCGGCATCATTCCGATGTCCGGGCGCCAGGATTTTGAGGTTCTGAAAGGACAACAACTGTGGGAATGTGAATAATATAGAGAGAGTCCCATGAAGGGACGGAACCTGGAAGGAGGGCGGGATTATGAAAGACAAAAATTTAAGAAGGACCTTAAAACATGTGCCCTTTCCAAAGGATACGAGGGCATTCATATGCGCCAATTGCGGGGCTGTATCACTTGATCCGACTGAGATCTGCCGGGTGCAGGGGCAGGGAACCAAGGCAGACTGGTGCGGGACAAAGAGCATGAACCCGCCGGAATTCTGCCATAACAGGAAAAATAACAACCGTTACAGGTGTGCCAAATGCGGCCAGGTCGCGGTGAATCCCGGACTTTTATGCGAGCCTGAAAAGATGCCCATGCCGGATTGACATTTGTTAGAAAGGAGCAACCAGTGAATATTAAAAGATTAAGTGATGCGCCTGCCTTTGATGTAAGCGGGATCACGCATGTCAAAAAACGTATAGTATTGGGGCCTTCCGACGGATCAAAGGAGATAGTCCTTCGCTATTTCAGCATTGAGCCAGGAGGGGCAACGCCCCGTCACAGCCATGACTTCCCTCACCTGGTGAAGATAGAGGCAGGCAATGGATTGGTAATGGATGAAAACGGGAAAGCGCATAAGCTTGAACAGGGGGATTACATCTATATAAAGGATAATGAGACGCATCAGTTTAAAAATTCAGGGACAGTGCCTTTTGAATTTATATGCATTGTCCCGGGCAGAGGGGAGGGGTTGGTGTCATAGACTCAAGGGCAACAGTCTGGACATTTGAGACAAATTTTGAGCCCAGGGAGTATATTGATCTTTAAGATTAATGTGAAGACCAGCCCGTTGATTTGATGTTCCATCAAAAAACCTTTGATTTCCAATCTAATGCGGGGTAGTAAGATTACTTATTTTTTTCAGAGGAATTTTTAATGGAACATATTGACGATAAATACCTGGCGCCTACATCAATACTTGACAGCGATAATGAAGATGTCATCCGGTTTGCCGAAGATGCATCAGACAATGCGACTGACCCCATTGATGTAGCTGTCAGGCTCTATTACGCGGTTCGCGACAAGATATGGTATGATCCCTATTATCCCTTTTACCTGCCTGAGCATTATCGGGCGAGCAATACCATAAAGAGCCGCCGGGGATTCTGCATACCCAAGGCTGCCCTGCTTTGCGCGGTTGGAAGGGCAAAGGGCATACCGACGAGGATAGGATTTGCCAATGTCAGAAACCACCTTGCCACGAGACAGCTTCTTGATTATATGGGGACCGATATCTTTGCCTATCATGGTTTTACGGAGTTTTACATTAATGGGAAATGGGTTAGGGCTACTCCTGCATTTAACAAGGAACTTTGCCACAGGCACAATGTGTCGCCCCTTGAATTCAATGGCCGTGAGGATTCGATCTTCCATGCCTATAATAACGACAATAAACCATTTATGGATTACATTGAATATCTGGAAATTTACGAGGATGTGCCTGTTGATGTAATTTTGGATGGATGGGAAAAGGTTTATGGCAAGGATCACATAAAGGCAAGGATAGCAGAGATTGAAAAGGGGAAGGGAAGGTCTTCGCACAACTTTTATAGAGAGGAAGTCGTAAAGATATGACTCACCGCAGAGGCGCAGATCACAGAGGATGATTTATTATTTGTTGTTTGTCTTACTGGTAAGCGGGAGAAACAACAAAATTATCTCTGGGAACTCTGTGTCTGTGGTGAAAATAAATGTTTTAATGGAGCGGGCAATAAGGCAGGGTCTTCCACCTTCTGTGGACCCAGAGCCACTGGTCCGGATTTTTTCTTACCTGGGCTTCAATGATCCTTGTGAACAGGGCGGTGTTTTCTTCAATATCCATGGTTCGGTCCCCTGTCCTTATCGGTTTAATCTCCTCTCCCAGATAAATATGATAAAGGCCATCCTTTTCTCTGATCGAAAAAGCAGGTATAACAGGCGTGTCCATTTTCAGGACCATTACGGCAAGACTTTTATTGGTGCAGGCAGGTCTGCCAAGAAAATCCACAAACACACCCTGGTCCCATTTTGAATTGAGATCAAGAAGGATGCCGACAATTCTGTTCCGTTTGACAGCAGATATCATCATTTTCAATCCCTGTTTTTTGGGGATGACCTCCATGCCGAATCGTGTTCGGATAGTCTTTATCAGGCGATCAACTGCCGGGGAATGCTGAGTGCTGGCTATCGCGGACAGTCTGCCGTAACGAATGCTTACAGCGGCGGTTATCATCTCCCAGTTGCCGATATGAGCGGAAAGAAGGAATACGCCTTTGCCCTTTGCGAGGGCCTTTGTAAGGTTATCCTCTCCTTCGAGCACGATGTATTTATCGAGATTTTTATTATTCATCCTGAAGATGCGTGAGAGCTCAAAAAGGGCCTGCCCAAAATGCATATAAACCCTTCGGTTTAACCGAGACGCTTCAGGACCTGTCAGGGAGCCTCCAAGGGTATTTTGGATGTTATCCAGGGATACCTTTAACCTCTTGAATGGCAGCAGTGATATAAAGATACCCAGGGTTTTCCCCAGAAATCTTCCTAGGCCAAGGGGAATGCATGCCATGATTTGAAATATTGTCCGGATAATCCAGTAACCCATGGGTGTCCGTATAAAGTAAGACGGGGCGCCTTTTGTTCGGATTTTAGAATTGATTTATTCCAAATCCTTGCTTATTTAAAATTATATGTTAAGAAAAAGCCTGATTTAAAATTACTAATATTTTTTATGATATATGTCAATTAAATTGGCAGCAATAATTAAGGGAAACTGTATTAATGGAATTGTCAGCCGATTTCATAAGAAGATTCAATAATCCTTTTTCGGCCTTAAGGCACAGAAACTTCCGCTACTACTGGGGCGGCATGTGTATTTCACTGATAGGGACGTGGATGCAGAATATCGCGCTGCCCTGGCTTGCATATTCTATGACCGGATCCCCTTTTCTTCTGAGTCTGGTGAGCGCGCTCCAGTTTACACCCATGCTTTTATTTTCGCTTTTCGCGGGGGTTATTGTGGACCGTTTTCACAAAAAGAACATTCTATACTTCACGCAATCTGCCGCGCTTTTAATTACACTTACTCTGGCCGTGCTGGTCTGGAGCGGGCATGTAAGGTACTGGCACCTTCTGGTTCTGGCAACAATGCTGGGGATGGTGAACACCCTGGATATGCCTACAAGGCATTCGTTTATTATTGAACTGGTGGGCAGGGAGGAACTGATGAATGCCATAGCCCTGAATTCATCTATTTTCAATATGGCGAGGGTTATCGGGCCTGCATTAGCCGGCATTGTAATGGCCACCATGGGGATCGCGTTCTGTTTTTACATCAACTCCCTGAGCTTTGCAGCTGTACTGACAGGCCTTTTTTTTATTCATCCCCTGGTTGAGAATCAAAGGGAGTTCGGGAAAGGGGAAATCTGGGAGAATATCAAGGACGGGTTGAGATATATTGCTGATAATGAACATCTTTCAAGTATCATAATGACCGTTGCTATTATCGGTGTATTTGCCATGAATTTCAATGTCCTGGTGCCTGTTTTTACAAAGGAGGTTCTGGGACAGGATGAAACTGTCTTTGCCTTTCTCATGTCCCTGGTAGGTCTGGGATCCTTTGTCGGCGCAATGCTGATTGCAACAATGAGCCGATCGGGGCCGCAGAAATTCGTGCTTAATGTAGTTCCGTTTTTCATCGCGGCGCTGCTTATTCTTACCGGTCTTACGAATAAATGCATGATAACAGGTCTTTGCCTTGCCGCATCCGGTCTTTTTTTTGTGGCGTTCACTTCCAGTGCCAATTCCTCTCTGCAGTTGAACTCAACAGACGGATACAGGGGCCGTGTTATAAGCGTTTATTTGCTCGTTTTCGGGGGAGGCATTCCGCTAGGTAATATCTATTCCGGTTTTATCAGCGATCATTTAGGATCCAGGGCGGGATTTATTGCCTGCGGGGGAGCAATTCTTGCACTGCTGGGGCTGAGGCGTTTTATTAAGATGCAATAATTAAATCCCTTATGGACACACCATTTTTGAACATGATATAATGTTTTATAATAATACCTGACAAGGTCATATCCTTCTTTTTAAGGAGAAGATTTTCCATTAACAATTTAAAAGGAGGAGAAAATGTTGCCCATAACAAAAATACTTTGCCCGACAGATTTCAGCGAGCCTTCCTATAAGGCCCTGGAGACCGCTAATGAACTGGCAGAAAAATTTAATGCTGAAATTATACTGATCCATGTCCTGTCCCCTGTATTTGTCTACCCGGCAGCCGCCATAACCCCCGGCATTATAAAAACAACCGATATTAATGATATAGACAGGGATGAAATGGCCTACAAGTCGCTTTCCATGACACTTGAAGAAAAAGTGCCTGACTCGATCAGGTCCCGAAGCATTCTTGAAAAGGGCAATCCCGCTGATGAGATTGTGAAAAGCGCTAAAGAAGAAAAGGCTGACCTGATTATAATCGGGACCCACGGATTTACAGGATGGCGCCACCTGATTCTCGGGTCGGTTGCTGAAAAGGTTGTGCGTCTTGCATCATGCCCGGTTCTAACAGTGCCCGCACATAAAGGACCTGTTGTAATGTAGTGCCTGATGCAAGACAGTCTGATTATTACAGATCAAAATCGGCGCTGAAACCGGCGGCAAAGGATAACTCTCCCTCGCGGTTACGGTCTTCTATACAAAAGGTTGCCTGGGAATAGAAACGCGGCCTGATCATGCCCCATCTTGTGTCGGCTACGATCCAGAACATCTGCGCCCCGGTACGCTGTCTGGTGATACCGGAATGATGAGCGCGGGTGAAGCTGTAGTAGGGGCCCAGATACATGGCAGCGGAGCCTTTGCCCTTTAAAACGGATACAAGAAAGGATATGGAGTTGTCGAACACATAATCGTCATCCCTAAGCAGCGTATCATATTCTATTTCCATAAAGTAAGGGCCGCTTCCATTGAAGCGGAAATATGAAAGGTCCGTCCTGTTCATGATGGTAACCGGTCCCGCCTTTGCATATAGAGTAGGCCGGAAGCAGATTTTCTGCCCGGTCCCTGGTTCCTCTCTTCCTTCAAGCCTGTCAAGTTCCTCATCCCCGAATTTAGAATTCTTGTCCGGGAATGAAAGTAACCCGGTATATGCGCCAAGGTATTGGATCAGGTTATACTCGATGCGCATGTTTATGAAGACAGCCGGTTTCCACTCTCCATGAAGGGATAATGTCGTATAGGCAGGAGATGCAGCAAACCCAAGACCTGTCTGCAAATGCCGTGATGGCTCGCCGTTGTCATTCATCTCCTGTACCCACCTTCTGAAAAAGCCGGTTTTCATCCTGAGTCCTTCCGGATTGATTTGGCCGGCAATATCCAGGGTGAGCATATCATGCGCTGTGAGGCCAGCAGATGCATGTTTTTCGTCAGCGAAGACTTTGTATTCAGATGTGGTGAAAATTATAACAGAGATCAGGGATGCGGCAGCGTAAAACCAGATGGGATTATATCCGGGTTGTAATTGCATGTGTTTCCCTCTATTGATGTTTTAAGTGTTGTGCATCACGCATGAAATCTAATAAGAGGAAATGGGCATAATAAAGTAAATCATACAGATCTTTTATAAGATATGTCAATCTTATTAGCCTTCATTATAAGGATAATCAAATTGATTAAATCTTGTTGCAAGGCCAAGGATAATTTCATGCGAGTGATCTTTTTGTGCTGCCGAAATATATTACGGACAGATAAAATGAAAAAGAGACTCCTACAGCCAGAACTACAGTAAGCGGATTCCAGTTGACAATAGCGAACAATCCCTTATTGATTATATGGTAATAAACGCCAAGAAGAAATATTGCCAGGCCCGTGATCGTCAGTATGGAGAAAACGGATCTTTTCCTGAGCAGAATGAGGACCCCGCATGTTACAGGCAGCAGTATCATGGTCAGGAAGATGTATTTGACATTCAGCGAGATAAATTCGGATGACCAGTTCAAATTTATGAAAGATGTGATACTGTGAGGGAGGATCTTGGACAGAAGATCAAAAAACGCGGCAAGAACAAACATTGTGAAAATGGCTGTAATGAGCGCGGTGAGCTCACTTATGAATCGTCCAATCAGATCAATGGGTAAAAAGATATCAGCCCCTGATATAACGCATATGTGACCGCACAACAAACCGATGAATCCATATAAAAATGACTGGAGTTCAACGATCCTGAAAGAATTGATAAAGATGGCGGCAGATAAAAATACGACAGGACCGTCAAAGAATATCACTCTCCAGTTGGAGATGAATGAACCTAAAATGTTATATATTCTTCCCCACACGTGAGGCAGGACTGATGAACGATTGTTTGAATGTATGCGCCCAAGAAAAAACTGTATGGTCCATTCCAGTGCTTTTTTAAGGTATGTTTCCCTTTCGAATCTAGCTGGATGATATGTGTTCGACCCGGGTGATTCCAGGCCGGTAAAAAATATTACAGACGGCATGCCGAACAAGCGGACTGGAAGGTGTTTGATTCCCAGGGCATAATAGACGAGGAAATTTACTGCCCAGCAGACAAGGGCTGATTTCCATGGATAAGACAGAAGAAGACTTTGGATATAGCTCAATATTTCCATGCGGTTCATCAGCTGCATGGAAAACAGGATAAAGTAAGGGATGAAAAAAACCAGTTTGTAAAACCGGATAGATATAATCACGCACAGGCTGTAAATCATTAAATAAAAACCTGTGAGTGTAATCTGTATGCTTAAGGGCCTTGATGCCATCAAAGGCAGAAGGATTGTCATTATAAGTGACGTTATCACAGAAGCAGCCAGTCCTATGATAAGAAGCATTGTCCATGTTGTTCTTATCTGACCGGGGAGGCTGAAAAAAATGGGCTTTGACCAGATGCCCGCCGTCACCCTGCCCATTGCGCACCCCAGTACAGCAAGCGCCAGATTAGGCGATATCAGACCCCAACTGTTTATAGGATCACTCGTGGGCGGAGATTGAGGGGTGGGCAGGGAAGATACTATATGATAGATGCTCAGAAGGAGGATAAAATACCATGCCCACATTTCACCGTTTTGATAAAGGAGCTTCAGACTTGACTTCATCGCCTTCATTTTATAGATCCTGCCTTAATACCCTTGAGCCTATGATTATCTTGTACAGGTCCTCCAGAGGGAGGGAATGAACATCAATTCTGCAATTCGATGCCTGGACCTGCTCTTTGATCTCATCAAAATAGGCATTTTCAAGAACCATAACGGCCTGACAATCATCTCTCTCACAGAATAAAGCCTTTTCAAAGGTAAGTGTCCGCGGCAGCTCTTTTGAAAGAGTTGAAAGACGCACGTGCAGATAGCGCTCACGGAGGTTGTCCATGCCCTGATTTTCAATAATGCGTCCATCCTTCATCATTATGACCTGATCGATTATTTTTTCCACGTCAGTCAGGATATGTGACGCTATCAAAATGGTTTTTCCTTCCTGCTGAATTATGTTGAGAAGGAGTTCCAGAAACTGCGCCCTTGCTATGGGATCCAGTTCGGATGTCGGTTCGTCAAGTATCAAAAGGTCGGGCTCATGACCGATCGCAAGAAGGATTGCCACCTTCTGGCGCTGGCCTGGAGATAATGAGCCCACCCGGTCCTTCATCCTTATGTCAAAATCGTTTATATAGCGGAGTTCCAGCTCCTTATTCCAGCCAGGATAAAAGGAGCTTACATATTGTATCAGCTGGTCCACCCTCATCCAGTTAAGCAACTGGCCTTCCTGGTGTACATAACCGATGCGCATCAGATCTTTTGAGCCGAGCTTTGACGGTTCACGGCCGAATGTGAGGCAGGTCCCTTTTGTAGGTATATGTTGTCCGATAATGTGGCGTATCAATGTGCTCTTGCCGCAGCCGTCAGGACCGAGGAGTCCGATGATATGGTCCGGGAAGATATCAAGATTCACATCCTCCAGGGCCGTCCTTTTTTTAAACATTTTTGTCAGACCTTTTATTTCGACAATCGGCCTGATATTAATCGCCTGACTCACCTTTTCCCTCCGAATGATATTTCAAGTATGACTCGTCAAGGATCTCATGCATCTTCTCTTTGGATAAGCCAAATTGGGTGGCTGTAACCACAGCCTTGCTGACCAGTGCCTCAACAAGGGCCTCTTTGGCCTTCTCTTTCTGTTGCGGATCGATTTTTACAAAAAGTCCTACCCCCCTGCGTCGCTCCAATAATCCTTCGGCCTCCATGGCCGAATATGCCCTGCTTACGGTCATGGGATTTATCGCCAGCTTTGCCGACAGCTCTCTTAAGGGTGTCAGTTGGTCACCTTCCTTAAGCATTCCAGCCATGATCTGTTCACGAACCTGGTCAATTATTTGGCGATATATAGGCACGCCGCTGTGATAATCAATGTCAAAAATCATAAAAAAGCCTAATTAACCTTCATATGGGTAACAGTAAGCCGGAATACCTGCCGCTGCTGATAAATTTAAACAGTTAAATCATGATGGAATTTTAATCTAAAGTGAGAGACTTTGCATAGTCAAGCTAAAAAATAAAAAAATAAGCATCTTACACGTAGCGTTTCATCATTGCCAACCCTGAAATTCAACCCTCGCTGCCGTTTATTTGACAAGGGAAAACTATCTCAAAAAAAAATAATTGACATATGTGCATAGGTGCATTAATTAATTAATGCACCTATGCAGGGCCCTTGTCAATGTATTTTAATATCAACCTATTAATTAGGAGGAATTGATTAATGACGAAAAAACTGTTTCTTGTTATTCTATACTTAAGCATTATTGTCTCTTTTGTAGATTTATCTTCTTTATACGCCCAGGGAACAATTGATGAGGAGTTTACCCTGGAGGAGATTACTGTAACAGCCCAAAAGCGTGAGGAAAACCAGCAGAAGGTTCCAATGGCCATGAGCGTTATTTCCGCCGACGAAATCAATACACTAGGCAAAAGTAACCTTGATGAGATCCTTGCCGATATCCCGAACGCGGTTATCAGCAAGGCAAATGATGGTCTCAGGATCTCCCTGCGAGGCATCGCCGACGATACCCAGACCAATCACGGACAGTCGGTTTCCATGCCCACCGTTGCCCTGAACATGGATGGGGTATTTTCAAACAGAAAGGACACAGGATCAGGACTTTTTGATTTGGAGAGGGTCGAGGTGCTTTATGGGCCCCAGAGCACACTCTATGCCAGCAATTCGCCGGGGGGTATTGTTAATGTGGTCACGGCTAATCCCAAACTCGACAGATATGAGGCATCCGGTCTTCTTGAATACGGCAATTACAACCTCCTTCACACGGAAGGGGTCCTGAATGCCCCGGTCAGCAAAAGATTTGCCGTTCGCGCCGGCTTCCAAACCTCGGTCCATGACGGGTACCTTTCAAACGGCGGGATGGAAGATGATTCGAAATCCGCCAGGTTGCGGTTACTGTATCAAGCTAATGATAAGCTCTCCTTTGTAGCAACAGGAGAGATCGCAAAGGGTTCCTCTCAACAATTTGCCAGCGTTGATGCGTTCGTTAATCAGGATGATCTGGATGACCCCTGGAGCACCACACGTGATCTGGGAAATGCCACCGAACGTAATTCCAGTAAAATATATGGGCGTATGGATTGGGAGATTGGTTTCGTAACTCTCTCAATGGTCCCTTCCTATGCCAAACAGGACGGATCAGGCCAGGAGGTGTCTGTCATGCCCGGGATGCCAGGCCAGTCCGATATCGTACAGATAAATGAGTTTAATAATGACAGCGACGAAAAAACCGTGGAACTGCGTTTGGCATCTTCCGCCGACTCTTCAGTAAAATGGGTTGTAGGCTTCAACTATTATAAGTCATCCGATACGGTTGACAGCGTGGGATACGTGGACAGTGTCGCCAATGGAGATTATCGCTGGAGCAGGATGGACGAGGACGCCAAGGCCGCCTTCGGCAATATAACCTATCCGGTTACCGGCAGATTCCGAGCTACAGCCGGCTATCGTCAGAGCTGGGATAACCTGCATAATTTGCGAGACGAAGGCACGAACCGGGGCGGGTCAATCGACTACCAGACTTACGACTATGAGAATAAATACGAAAAACCGGATTACAAACTCGGCTTCGAATATGACCTGTCAGAGGAGTCAATGATTTATGCGGACTATGCAACGAGTTATCGCAACCAGGGTATGGGAATCCAGCAGGCTGTCACCCCGCCGCCTCAGAAACTTAAGGCGATTTCAATGGGCGCCAAGAACAGGTTCTTTGACAGGAAACTCCAGTTGAACGCCTCCGCATTTTACTACGATTACGCGAATTATTCCGCAACACAAATGGCATTCTCATTCTCTGAGGATAATCTGATGACACCTGAACCGAATCCCACAGGCAGTTATATGTACGTTGTGCAGGACGACGGTTCAACGACCTGGGGTGACGGTAATATGTACGGCCTGGATATTGATTTGGATGCCATAATCACATCCAAGGACAATCTGAGGCTTTCGGTATCATACCTGAAGTCGGAGTGGAAAGAACTCTTCTTCAATTATGAGAATGACTATACCCTCTCAGCCGATGCCGGGCGGTATCCGCAGGGTATGGATATAATAGTCTCCCTGGTGCCACTTGAGGATGTGAGCTATAAAGGCAAACCAATGACCCATTCCCCGGAATGGACCATAAACGCTACCTACAAACACATATTCAGTTTATGGAACGGCGGGACGCTGGAGCCACAGATTCAGGCCTCTTACAAGTCAAGCTACAGGCTTTCATGGATGGACAGCGATTATCCCAGCAATTATCAGGAGGCATTCCACATGATAAATCTCTCGGCTGCTTACATGAATCCCGACGGGAAATGGACGCTTTCAGCCTATGTCAGAAACCTGGAAAACTATGCATCAAAGATAGGGTATTTCGGCGCGCCGGTTAATGCAACGATGCTCGTAGATCCCAGGATCTATGGCGCCGTATTATCTGTTCGTTTCTGATCAACATAAATTTTAACAGCCCCTGCAACGGGATCTGACTGCTGCAGGGGCTTGTAAATAAAGAATATATCAATAATTTATCCGAAGGAGAATATCATGACTCTGGTTAAATCGCTTATGGGAAGGCGACAGTTTCTGGTTGCGGCAGGCGTGACATCCGCCTCTGCGCTGGCATATGGAAAACCGGCCGGCGCCGACAGCAAGGTTATTCAAACAAGCGCCGCCGTGGCATCGGAAAAGGAGGGGACGGCCGGTGCGAGGGTTGTAACCAATAAATACCCGCATCTTTTATCACCTCTCAGGATCAGGAACGTGGTTCTGAAGAATAGAATAATGCTCACGCCTTCTCCCCCTCATTCCCTGCAGGGGCCGGAGAATTTTCCTGCCGATGCCTTCAGGGCGCATTATTCACAGATGGCCAAAAACGCCGGTCTTGTCACCATAGTAGAGGAATTCGGGCAGTGGCCCAAGACCTATGATTCAAGCTCCATGAATTTCGGCCCTTCACACTATTCGGATTCCATGTGGGAGGACATCCCTCCTGTTCACAACTATCTTCAGCAGATGGTTGAAGAGATCCACTGCGAAGGCGCTCTTGTCTGCTGCGGACGGATAGGGAGTGGTACGCGCGGGGCCGGAGGCCAAGGCGCTCAAGGCGGGGGCGGAGCAGAACGTGGTGGAGCTGCACCCGGAGGAGCAATGCCGGGCGGTACGCCGGGCGGAATGCCCGGAATTGCATCAGGCAACGGCATGCCTGGCGGTGCAGCGGGAGGCGGAGCAGGCCCACAGGCGCAGGCATCCGTCAGCATTGAGGAGATTGTAACCCAAGCAAAGAAGCTGGAAGACAAGGGCTATGACATGGTGGAAGTAGGGGAACGCGGCTGGGAGGGAGGCGTTGAATCGGTGCGTGCAGATCTTGATGCAATCGAGGCAGTCCGCAAGGCCACCAATCTTATAATAGTGGCGGTTATACTGCCATTTACCCCAGGGCTCAGCAGGGGGAACCCGCACTATATGGTTGATGAGCGGTCCGGAGATAAGGCAACAGGACCTGAGATGGAGGAAGTTCTTAAGATGGTAAAGATGATTGACGGCCTGGCAGACATCGTTCGGATGAAGGACGCAGGCCATTACACAAACCACCCCAACAGCTTCACCATGGAGAAGGGGAAACCTTGGATGCTCAGATTCAGCCAGGCTATTAAGGAAAGCGGCGCCAATATAATTACCTGCCCAACCGGCGGGTTCCATGATCCGGACCTGAATGAAGAATGGATAGCGAGCGGTAAGACCGACATGGTGGGCATGGCCACGCCTCTCTTTGCAGATCCGGAATATGTCCAGAAGCTTTACGAGGGCAGGGGAGAGGACATAGTGCCCTGCGTTTTATGTCACGATTGTCACGGGGTCAGCCGGACGGAGGGGCCCTGGTTTGACGTGTGCACGGTTAATCCCACCTGGGGGCTCTCTGAGACCAAGAAGAAATCGATAAAACCCCCCACATCGGTAAAGAAGGTGGCGGTGATAGGGGGCGGGCCTGCGGGCATGAAGGCCGCTATAACAGCAGCGGAAAGAGGGCATAAGGTTACGTTGTATGAAAAGAACGACGCGCTGGGCGGGCTTCTGAGACACACGGATTATACCGGTTGGAAATGGACCTACAGGGACTTCAAGGACTATCTTGTCCGGCAGGTAGATAAGGCCGGTATTAATGTGAAGTTGAATACAACCGCAACGCCTTCCATGATCAAGTCAAATGGATATGATACAGTCCTGGTCGCGACAGGCGCGGAGCCTGTCATTTCCAAAATCCCCGGTGCGGAGGGCAAGAATATATTCAACATCATGGAGGCCTACAGCAATAAATCCTCCCTTGGGAAGAGCGTGGTGCTCATAGGAGCGGGGACCTTCGGCACGGAGACCGCGATATGTCTGGCCAAGGATGGAATTAAGGTAACGGTCCTGGCGAGCGGAAAGTTCATGATCCCGAAGGAGCATATAGGTCCCCACAATAAGGAGAACCAGATAGATATATATGAAAACCATCCCAACATAAGCTATGTCCTGGAGGCGATAACAACGGGTATTTCCGATGGTAAGGTAACCTATAGTGACGCGTCGGGCAGGGAAAAGTCAGTACATGCCGAGAGCGTTATAATCTATGGAGGCCTTAAACCGAGGATGGATGAGGCCATGACGTTCTCAGACTCGGCAGGCCGGGTGCTTATGATCGGAGATTGCACAGGCCAGGGCGGCACTGTGCAGAAGTCTATACGCAGTGCATACTTTGCGGCATCACAGGTGTGATTAAAAAGGTGCAGGGCTAAAGGCGCAGGGCGCAAGGAAAAGGCAGTGGCTCTCGTCGATTAGCTGTAAATTAACGGTAAAATAGCCGAGATTTGAATGAGAGGAAATTATGAATACAGTCAGATCGCTTATGGGAAGGCGGCAGTTCCTGGTTGCGGCCGGTGTGACATCCGTATCGGCCCTGGGTTATAAAAGGCAGGCAGGGATTGTTGGTCCTGTTTTTCAGGCAGAAGCGGCAATGGCATCGCAAAAATCCGGGGAGGTTGATATGAATGGACAATATTCCTACAGGTACAGTCACCTTCTGTCTCCGCTCAGGATAGGTAATGTTATTGTGAAGAACAGGATGATGCAGGCCGTCAGTTTTCCGCGTTATTTGATGGGCCCTGAGTCATTTCCCTCCGAGCAGGTTATAAATCATTATGCAAACATAGCAAAAAACGGTTGTGCCATCTGCATGCTGATGCCGATAAACAGCGGAAACAGGCCTTCGGCCGGCGGCCCCGGAGGGGAAGGCGGTCAGGATGGCGCCCCTGGAGCCATACCAGGCGGGGCAGGTGTTCAGGATGGGAAAAGGATAGTAACGGAGGGTGATCACATGCCTGTGTGGGATGCGGATGAGGTAACTGTCCAGCATTATATTGCGCAGCTGACCGATGCCATTCATTACTATGGTTCCCTTGCGGCCATTGGTGGCCAAGCCGGCGGCGAGGGAGGATACAGCATCAGTACTGTGGCGCTGGTGCCGTCAGGTCCGATGGGAAAGGAAGAGTTGGGCCAGGGGAAAGAGATCCCCGTTGAGATGATACAGAAGATGTGCGAGGACGCAGCGACTCATGCAATGTCCGTAAAGTCCCTGGGTTTTGATATGGTGCATTTTCATATGGCCTATCAGAATAATATCATGGCGCACTCCTTATCTCCTGTCCTTAATAAAAGAACGGACAAGTACGGGGGAAGCATTGAAAAACGGGCGCGGCTTACCCTTGAGATTGCACAGGCCGTTAAAAAGGCCTGCGGTCAGGATTTCCTGGTTGGGGCTAATATCAGCGGCGAAGAGAATCTGGACGGCGGCTATACTACACAGGACGCGACAGAATACGCTAAGATATGGGAAGGCGCTGTTGATATCCTGGTAATACGTGGAAAGGACCGTAATGCCTCCCACCCAAACGGCTACAATCTTAAGAAGGATGATAATCCGATCCTCCATTACAGCGAGGCAATAAAGAAAGGCGGCACAAGGGTTGTAATAGCACCAAACGGCGGATTCCAGAACCTTGATGTGAATGAAGAGTGTATTGCCGCTGGAAAGGCGGATATGATTTCCATGGCAAGGGCGTGGTATGCAGATCCTGAATATGGAAAAAAGGCATACGAAGGCAGGGGAGAGGATGTTGTCCCCTGCGTCATGTGCAGTGAGTGCCATGGCGCCAATGAAGGGCCTTGGCTGCAATACTGCAGCGTTAATCCAAAGATGGGGATCGCACACAAGGTCAACCTCATGATTGACGCGCCTGTAGTATCAAGGAAGGTCGCGGTAATCGGAGGAGGTCCCGCGGGGATGAAGGCGGCAATTACTGCCGCTGAGAGAGGGCACAGGGTTACGCTATACGAGAAGAATGATTTCCTGGGCGGGCAGCTCAAATACACGGATTATGTCTCCTTTAAATGGCCCTATAAAGACTATAAGGACTACCTTATCCGTCAGCTCGACAGGGCCGGTGTGGAGGTGCGATTGAATACGCAGGCCACCCCTGAAATGATTAAGTCAAAGGGGTACGATGTGCTTCTGGCTGCCCTGGGCGCAGAGCAGATCATCCCTGATATCCCGGGCGCGAAAGGCGGCAATGTCCGTTCGGCCATGTTTGTTTACGGGAATGAAAGGGCCCTCGGAAAGAATATTGTAGTTATAGGCGGAGACCTGATAGGGGCTGAGACAGGGATGCATCTGGCTGAAAAGGGGCATAAGATAACGGTGCTGGCGGAAGAGGGAACCCTGGCCCCTGATGTTTCCCAGTATGTGAGCTGGGATTTTATTAGGGCATATGAGTCATTAGAGGCTCAGGGCAACTTCAGTTATATCACAGGTGCCAAGGCTACAGGGATATCGGATATGAAGGTGACCTATGTGGTTGCCGGGGATGGAATTAAGTCCATCAATGCAGACAGCGTGGTGATCTACGCAGGCCGCAGGCCGAGACAGGAGGAGGCGATGCGATTTGCAGGATCTGCCGGGCGGTTTTTCATCATAGGCGATTGCTCCGCCCGTGGCGATGTGCGAAGGCACTTTGAGGCCAATCTTTATACAAGTGTGAGAAGCGGTTTTGCAGCGGCCTCGGAGATATGATATAAAAGGGTTGTCCTGAGAATAATATCCAGGCTACGTTCTAATCATCAATTATCAAAACAAAGGAGGTCGTTATGGATATCCCCCAGTATATAACCGTAGAAGAGGTTAAAAGGGTCTGTTCTGATCTTGGCATCAGGGACTGGACATCATTGTCAGA
This sequence comes from Deltaproteobacteria bacterium, assembly GCA_016929815.1. Lineage (GTDB taxonomy): Bacteria > Desulfobacterota > DSM-4660 > Desulfatiglandales > HGW-15 > JAFGIC01. The sequence continues at coordinate 576 of JAFGIC010000375.1, read as the reverse complement.
TGGAAAGGTGACCCTGGAAGAGGCTGAAAAGATCCTTAAGGAAATTAATGTCAAGAGAATGCCGGTAACAACGGATATCTTCAGGCAGGGGCTGGAGGTTGAACTGGAACATGGCACACGTTTTCAGGATGCCAATGTGACAAACAATCACCCGCTTTTAACGGGAATGATAGTGCTGGCACATCTCAAGGAGTCTATTGACTATTATGAGAGGCTGGAGGTTGCTGAGCTGGAAGGAGATCTTCTCAAGGCAATAATTGCGGGTGACCTGGACAAGGTGCGTCGCAAATACAGGCTGCTTGCTGATGCCAGAAACGCCCTTGCGCTCGCAGAGGGAAATCAGATTTAAAAGGTTTAGCCACAATATGAGTCAGACAAACGCTTGCCTTTGGCGAGTCCAACCTTGAGTGGATAAGATTTGTCTAAAATATGTCAATGTTGTATCTTTTCATACACCCCAGGGTAATAGTATAAAAATCTATCTTATACCTATTTCTTAGTTATTTCAAGTAATTATCTAATATTTATATATTTTGGCATACTAATTGCTTCATAAATGGTCTGTAGCATGTATTT